>CAZUVY010000027.1:0-33398 GCA_964623905.1 uncultured Faecalimonas sp. | reverse complement strand
GCATAATTAATTATACCAAAAAATCGCTTAAACCTCACGGTCTAAGCGATTTTTTTCTTTAAGGGACTTTTTTTAACAGTTCTGCCACAAACCGTGACTGTTCCATTCTTTTTCCATTTCGTTCTTTTGTATAGGAAATCACAAGGCGCTTTTTTGCCCGTGTCATCGCCACATAGAACATCCTGCGCTCTTCTTCTATCTCTTCTTTTGTTTCTGCCTTTTTATATGGCGTAATGTCTTCATTGGCACCGATGATAAAAACTGTGTCAAACTCCAGACCCTTTGCCCCATGCATCGTCATAAACGTAATGGCATCCGGATTATCATAACGATATTCTGCCTGCTGCTTTAACTGCTCGGAATACTCTTCAATATGTGAAAACCAGTCATCGGCTGTTTTAAAGAGCTTTGCCCGTTCTTCCAGCTCTCTTAGGACTTCCTGTAGATCTTCCAGCTTAATCCTTCGCTTTTGTGCATACTCTTCTAAAAATTCGTCATAGCCCACCTGTTTTCTGATATACTGAATTGCCCCATATGGCGCCATCCTCTGGATAATGCGCAGATCCAGTTCAAACTGATTGATCCGATCCTGCATCCATTCTTTGTCACAGTAAAATTTTCTAAGACTCTCAAAACTGATCTGCTTTTGCTGCATACTTTCACGACTAAAATACCGATTTGGTCGGTTCATCACTTCTAAAAACGCCTTTCTTGAACGATCTCCCATCGCCATCTTCAGATAAGTCAAAATATTCTGGCTGATAAAATGTTCATAAAGATTCGGCAGATGCTCTTTCATCTGAAACGGAACGTTATATTCCATACAGGTCTCCACAAGCGCTCTCGCTTCCACATTTGTCCGGAACAAAACTGCAATTTCTGAAGGCCTAACTCCTTTTTTCTGCGCCTCCTGAATCTCCCGGATCACATATTTGCTCTCTTCGATCGGATGCTTGACCTCTTGAATATGAATCGGCATCCCCTGCTCATTTAATGTAAGTATCTCTTTCTGATATCTGCTGGCATTGTGGGCGATCACTCGCCCAGAGCCTTTCACGATTGCTTTCGTGGAGCGATAATTGATATCCAGCAAAATCTCTTTTGCATCCGGGAAATCTTTATGAAATCCAAGCATGATCTCCGGTCTGGAACCCCTGAAACGATAAATAGACTGGTCGTCATCTCCTACGATAAAAAGATTATTTTCTGGCTTTGCAAGCATACGGATCACATCATACTGCACCAGATTGATATCCTGAAACTCATCAATCAGAATATAACGAAACTTTTGCTGCCAAAGTTTCAAAATATCAGGTCTTTTCAGAAACAATTCATAGGTCAAAACCAGCATATCATCAAAATCAACCTTTTTTGCACGCTTTCGTTCTTCTTCATATTTTTGAAAAATATTTCGGAATACACTTTCGCTGCAGCTAAGCGATTCATATTCATCCAATGAAATCCGATTGTTTTTTACATTGGAAATCTCTCCAACAATCCCCTGCAAAAAATCTTTTTCATCACTGATATCCAGCTCCATCTGCTCTACGATCTGGCGAAGCAGCTGATATTTTTGTTCTTCTGAAAAAATATTGTCAGCAGAAAAACGATATGCCCATTTTAAGATCCCGTAATATATCCCATGGAAAGTTCCAAATGTCACAGGATAATACTGCTCATTCAATCTTCGAAAACGTTCTCTCATCTCTTTGGAAGCCGCCTTCGAAAATGTAATGACCAGAATCTCCTCCGGCGGAATCTTATAATTTTTAATCAGGTACTCCACTCTTTTTGTAATGACAGTTGTTTTCCCAGAGCCCGGACCTGCAAGTACCATACAGGGTCCGCCTTTGTGCATGACTGCTTCTGTCTGAGCCGGATTTAAACTCATTCCATTCCTCCTAACGCTTGTAATCTACGGTCAAAACAAGGACGGGAAAGTCCCCGTCCTCGTAATATTTTCATTATTTACTTAATAATTCGATACCCTTGCGAATACGTGCAAGTGATTCTTCTTTTCCTAAGATTTCCATGATCTCTGTAGCACCGCCTGGTGTGTTTTGCTTACCAGATACTGCTGTTCTGACTGGCCACATTGCATAACCATTCTTGCAGCCTTTCTGAGCTACATAACCTTTTAATACTTCAAATAAAGCATCATTACTGTAATCTTCCTGTGCTTCGAAAAGTGGAAGGATTTCTTTTAATACTTCAAGAGATGTCTCTTCGTTTGTCTTCATCTTCTTGTGTGTATACATTGCTGTATCATATTCTGGCAATTCTTCAAAGAAATCGATCTGAGCTGCGATGTCTGGGAAGATTTCAATTCTTGTCTTGATCAATGCTGCGATTTTCTTTAAATCGTAGTCTTTTGTCACTACCTGTCTGATGTATGGCTCTGCTAATTCATAGAATTTGTCAAAATCCATTGCCTTTAAGTATTCACCGTTCATCCATTTTAATTTTACTGTATCAAATACAGCTGGTGATTTACTCATATGACGGTAATCAAATGCTTCTATCAATTCTTCTAAAGAGAAGATTTCTCTGTTGTCAGATGGGCTCCATCCAAGAAGTGCAACAAAGTTGATCACTGCTTCTGTCAAATATCCTTGTTCGATCAGATCTTCATAAGAAGAATGTCCGCAACGTTTGCTGAGTTTCTTATGTGTCTCATCTGTGATCAATGGACAGTGTACATAAGTTGGTACTTCCCATCCAAATGCCTGATACAATTGATTGTATTTTGGTGCAGATGATAAATATTCATTACCACGTACTACGTGTGTGATTCCTTGCAAATGGTCATCGATTACGTTTGCAAAGTTGTATGTTGGATATCCGTCAGATTTGATCAGAATCATATCATCCAGTTCACAGTTTGGAACTGTGATATCTCCATAAATATCATCATGGAATGTTGTTGTTCCTTCTGTTGGCATATTGATACGGATAACGTAAGGCTTGCCTGCTGCGAGATTAGCTTCGATCTCTTCTTTGCTAAGGTGTAAGCAGTGCTTATCGTATACTACGATTTCTTCTCCGCCTTCTTTTACTTCGCTCTTCAAAGAAGCAAGTCTTTCTTTGTCACAGAAACAGTAATATGCATTGCCTTGTTCGATCAACTGTTTTGCATATTTTAAATATAAACCTGTAGCCTGTCTTTCACTTTGTACATATGGACCTACTCCGCCATCTTTGTCTGGACCTTCATCATGGATCAATCCTGTCTTCTCTAATGTACGGTAAATAATGTCAACAGCGCCCTCTACATAACGCTCCTGGTCTGTATCCTCAATACGAAGTAAGAAATCCCCGCCTTCGTGTTTTGCAATTAAATAAGCATATAAAGCTGTACGTAAGTTTCCAACGTGCATTCTGCCTGTTGGGCTTGGTGCAAATCTTGTTCTAACTTTACTCATTTTCCTAACACTCCTGTTCTTTTGTGCTTTTCGCTAAACTTCATTATATATCAATTTCTATTGACTTACAACCGATTTTTTAGTCTTGCGTATCTTCCAGTATTGTACACTGAAAAACTGCTTTGGAATAGATACCATAACCACAATTCCAAGCACCATTGCAAATGCAAGTTTGAGTGCCATGATTCCTTTTTCTGCTGCCATCCAGAAATCGTTCATCACAAAATAATAGGCTGTATAATACACCGATGTTCCTGGGATCAATGGGAAAATCCCGGATATCAGAAACACAGTAATCGGACATTTTCTCCACACTGCCAGCATACGAGACATCAAAACAACTACAACCGTTCCTAAAAACGTTGCCAGCACAGGCGAGATATATGGTACAAGCAGACAATAAACAACCCATCCGGCTGTACCTGTAAGACCACAGTAAAAATAATATCTTGCATGTACATTAAAAAGCATCGAAAACGCAACCGTTCCAATAAACGAGCATACAATATGTTGAATCATTAGATCACGCCTCCTAACACCTGTTCATAAAACGATAAAACGCAGCCAACGCCGATCGCAATATATACAAATACCAGAATTGCATCCAGCATACGCACAATTCCTGAAATGAAATCACTGTCTGCAATATCACGAATGGCATTTACAAAGCCAACTCCGGGGATCAATGGAAGGATCGAACCGATGATCATTTCATCAAACCCTATCTCAAATGGAAATGGAATCATAGTTGTTAAGATTGCCATAACGGTAATCATACCACCGCCAATGATATTGATAATAATTTTTGACATTTTATGTTTGGATGCAAACAAAACCCAGATATATAAAAGGCTTCCAATTACAAATGCAGCGCAGCTTGCCGGTGTATTTGGCTGGATCAGATAACAGAAAGCTCCGCTGCCCATGCCTGCTGCCAGAACCATATGCCAGTCTTTTTTCGGAGGCATCTTTTCAATCTCTTTTAATCTTGCAAACGCTTCATCAATCCCAACATGTCCTGCTGCAATCTCTCTGGACAGATCATTTACTTCCGTAACAATTCCCAAATGTGTCCCTTTCAATGGAACGTGTTTCACTCTTGCAAAGGTTTCTCTTCCTTTTTGATATGCTGTCAGAAAAATCCCATTACTCAGAACGAAGGCATCCACTTGTTCAATCTTAAATCGGTTACAGATATGCCAGATTGTCTCTTCCACACGAAAGATCTCCGCTCCATTCCCAAGCAGGATCCGTCCAGCTTCCAGAGCAAGTTCCAATACACGATGCATTTCTGAGTCTTCTGCATGATCCTGTATCTCAATTATTTCTTTTGCCATAAATGTTCCTCTACTCTCTATCCTCGTTATTTTTTCCACAATTATGAATAACATACAAAGGCGCAACCAATGCGGTTACGCCATTTTTACTTTAATTATGCTGTTTTTTCTGCAAGAATTTTATCAATACTTACTAATTTAACACTTAATACAAATACATCTGATGCTACATCTAATTCTTCTGGTGTTGGATAAGAAGGAGCAATACGGATGTTGCTGTCTTTTGGATCCTTACCATATGGGAATGTTGCACCTGCTGGAGTCATAACTAAACCAGCTTCTTTTGCTTTCGCAACGATTGCTTTTGCACATCCTTCTAAAGAATCAAATGAAATGAAGTAACCTCCACGTGGTTCTAACCATGAACCGATTTCAAGACCGCCAAGTTCTGACTCTAACTTATTGAGTACAGTTTCAAATTTTGGTCTTAAAATATCAGCATGTTTCTTCATATGTTCTACCATGCCGTGAATATTTCCATAGAAACGAGCGTGACGTAATTGGTTCAATTTGTCATGTCCGATTGTCTGAATCTTCATCTGTTCACGAATTGCAACTAAGTTTTCTGTTGATGCTGCCATAGCTGCCAATCCAGAACCTGGAAAACTTACTTTTGAAGTTGATGTAAATTTGTAAACCATATCTGGATTACCTTCAATCTTACATTGCATTAATATCTCTGGAAGCCAGTCTTGTTTGTCATCATATAAATGATGGATACCATATGCATTATCCCAGAAAATACGGAAGTCTTTTGCTGCTGGTTTTAATCTTGCAAATCTTTGTACTGTTCTGTCTGAGTATGTAATACCCTGTGGATTTGAATATTTAGGTACACACCAGATACCTTTGATCGCATCATCTGAACTTACAAGTTCTTCTACGATGTCCATGTCTGGACCTTCTGGAGTCATAGGAACATTGATCATTTCGATTCCAAAATGTTCTGTGATTGCAAAATGTCTGTCATATCCTGGTACTGGACACAGGAATTTTACTTTATCTAACTTGCACCATGGAGTACTTCCCATAACACCATGTGTCATAGAACGTGCAATTGTATCGTACATAATATTTAATGTAGAGTTACCGAAAATAACGATGTTATCCTTTGGAACTTCCATCATATCTGCAAGAAGTTGTTTTGCTTCACGGATACCATCCAGTACGCCATAGTTACGGCAATCAACGCCTTCTTCACAAACTAAACTTGTATTACTATTTAAAACATCCATCATACCCATCGCTAAATCAAGCTGTGCTGCTGATGGCTTTCCACGAGACATATCCAGGTTCAGTCTCTTTGCTTTAATCTCTTCAAAGCGTTGTTCTAATTCGCTTTTTAAAGCTGTCAATTCGTCTATGCTTAAATCTCTATATGGTGTCATATATAAATTCCTCCTAAACTATCTTCATACTTCGATAGTCTATACGATTTTTGATTTTTTGGCAACTTTTTCTTGCAAATTTTTCTGCTTATTTTTATTTTTCAGCATTTTATAGAGTTTTTTTGAATTTTTTACCATTTTTTCATTCATTTTTATCATATTGCATCGAATTTTGCTTAAAATCTCTCTGGAAAATACGGAAAAATGCATCCACAATAAAGATTCCGATCGCGATAGAACCCGCCAATTCCAGAGTTGTGATCAGATAATGTGCGGTCATATCACTGTTTCCAGCCATGATGCTGTATGCAATACGATACATCCCTGCTCCCGGCACTGTTGGAAGGATGCCTGCTACAAGAAATACGGTCACAGGTGCCTTAAATACTCTTGCAAAAATATGAGAAACGACAGACACTGCCATTGCGGACAAAAACGTTGCCATCACATCACTGGTTCCCATATTCTGACTGAGCAGATAGACAAACCAGCCTACCGCACCTACGATCCCTGCATAACCCAGGTAACACTTCGGCGTCTCTAACATGACTGCAAAAGACGCAATCGCAATAAATGCTCCAACCACTTTTACTACCATATTACGCTGCCTCCCAACCACATTTCAAAAATTGCCATGCCAATCCCTATTCCAAGCGCAATAGATGCCGCCTTCAGGAATGCTTCCAGAATACGGGCGCTTCCAGACAGATAATCCCCCTGAAGGGTATCCCGGATTGCATTTGTGATCGCAACCCCCGGCACGATCGGCATGATCGTACTGATGATTACAATATCCATGTTGATTTCCGGAATCGCAAATGCTTTTATCAACATTGTCAGCATTGCAATCCCCATGCATGATATCACATCAGCCAAAATGGAATTCATTTTGATGATCTTCCCTGCACTGATACATCCTGCAAGCAATAATCCTACAAACATTGTAGCAATCACATCAATAAAACTTCCGCCAAACATCATAGCAAATCCAACTGCAATTCCGACCGTTGCAATATTAAAAACAGTACGGGTGTACTGCTTTTCGTCTACGCATTTCAGCTGTTCATAAGCCTCTTCCAATGTAAGATTGCCGCCGCAATATTTTCTGGAGATTGCATTTACTTTAATAATATTATTCAAATTTGTACTTCGATCGTTGATCGTCTTTACGACCGTAACCGGCGCATCCATCTCGTCTCCATTGATCGTGGCTACGATCCCTGTCATCAGAGCCAGCGCCTCGATGGACTCACATCTCGAAGTTTTTAAAATATGCTCCATCGTGTCTTCCACACGATAAGTCTCAGCACCGCTGGAAAGCATGATCTCTCCAGCAAGCACTGCAGTATCTACGATTAACTTATAATTTACATTTCTCCCGTTCCGGTTCTTCTGTATTGTTCCGCCCATCGTTCCAATGTATCCTCTTCAAATGAAAATTTGATATTCTTTTCTACTTCCTGCATTTCTTCCTTCAAGAGCAGGTCAATCCCTTGATAAACCTGACTTTTTTGTAAAAGGGATCTGTATTCATCCTCCGACATGTATCGATAACATGCATACAAATATGCTTTGAGCATCGACTCCTCTTCACAGATCTGAAAAGCGGTTTCGTACATTTTTGCCGCTTCCTCATACAAAAAGAGTCTTCCATATGCTGCCCCAAGACATCCGTACACTTTTCCATAAAATTTGCCGCTGATGCTTTCATCCGTCTCTTCCTGCAGGATCGACTGATAAATGGAAATGGCAGATTTTACAGCCCCACTCTGCAGCAGGTTGTCTGCTTTAAATTTTTGCTTTTCAATTGGCTTCTGATTCTTTAACTTTGTCAGTATATCCTGAATCCCACCCAGCTCTGCTGTTGTATAAATGGATGAAGAAGCCAAAATCGTCATAATAAATTGTTCTACAGAACCATGCTGGCTCAAAATCTGTCGAAGCGAATCTGCAAGTTCACCTAGCTTTAATTCGTCTTCCAGCCAGTCACAGAGTGGTTCATTCATGATCGTATAGTCAATCAAATAGAGATGATTACATATGAAATAGCACAATTCTTCTATCGTATAAATTCTGCGATGAATTCTGCCAATCCCATATGGCTGTTTTGCTTTCTTTCTATGACAAAGAATTATACTGCCCATTGCTTCCTCCTAAATTGATTTCTTTTTCCACATAGAAATCTGTTGCCGGGAAGAATTCCCCAAAGCCAAGGTCTCTGAAGCTGATCTTGCAAGTCTTATCATCCAAAAAGATGGCTTTCACCTGAAGTCTGAGTGTATAATTCTTTCTTTTTGGAAGCCCTGCCATAGAAATCTTTTCTACTTTCATATCAGCTCCAACCAAAGATTCTATATGTATTTCAATATCATCTGTATTTTCCAGTAAAATTTCAAATTGTGTGTCCGCCTCGTACCATCTGGTTCCCCATGAAATAATCGGTTTCCATTTATCCAGACCGTTCACGCGCAGCTTCAGGCAGATTTGATCCATCATCTTCGTCTCATCCAGATAGATCGGTCCTTCCATGATATCCAGACTTCTTCTGTAAGCTGTATAACATGCGCCTTTGCTGTATAGATTATTTCCGATAAATGCCCTTCTTCCATTGCAAAGTACTTTCAAAGACTGCGGATACCAGTTATTTTCAAAGCCTTCTCCTACCAAGAATACAGAAGAGACCAGTTTCTTACTGAATACTCCCTGTACAAACTTTTTAAAACAATTGTCCGCATCCTTCGCACGGTCCACATTGAGTACCGGATACACCGCAGCCAGTTCTTCCATCTGCGCATTGGCAACCTCATCTACCGTGATAAACGCGTCTTTCCCCTTCCCAAAACCAGTTTTCAGCTTGCGAAGCATATACGCCTTGACTTCATGTCTGTCGCACTGGAACAATGCTGCTTCATATTGCCAGAGTTCTTTTGGCTGATACAGCATATAATTACAAAAACTTTCTTTATAATCCTGCACATAAATATTCTCTTTTGGTACACCGATACGTTGTCCGATCCCTTTCAGAACTCTTCCCATATCCACATTCAGCTTTGGAACGGTAAACACGATCTGCTGAATATTCCTTGAAAATCGGTCTAAAGATATCTCAATAAACTTTGCCAGCAGCCAGACTGCTTCAAATCTTTCTTTTCCAAGAAAAATCTTTTCCTGCTTCATTGCTTTCTGATACAGATCAGTGACTACGTATCCAGTCTTTGTAACATCCAGTCTCTTTGCTTCATTTGCAATCAGCCAGGTATCTTCTTTCTTTCCCAAAACCAAAGGAATCTGAAAATTGTCAACAAGCGTTTCCATTGTCTGCGGCTCTTGCTGCTTCTCATTATAAAAACTGATCTGGCAATATTTTTCATTCAAATCATATCCAATGATATCCCCTGTCATGCCACATTTCTCCCCTTCGTATTTTTCATTTTCCACATTCTCTGAAATTAATACAGTGTAAAGATTTCTCTTGCAAGTTCATCTTCCTGTCCATATTGCAGCATCGCTTCTAAACGCTCATCTTCCGGCAGCTGCAGCATATGGTTCAGTCTTCCATACTTGCCATCCTGTATCTGAAGACTCTTCTGCGTATAAACTTCTTTCTCTGTAATATGTAAAAAATCTTTATTCTCTTCACGGAAACAGTATCTCAAAGTCTCTCCGCTATACAAAATAAACTCTTTAATATATGTATTCTGATAAACCGGAAGCAGGATCTCTGTTCTGCTCATCTGATCATCAATCGAATATACAATCTTGACTTTGCTGTCCGGTGATGCATGATATTCCACGATATATTTATCATACAGATGCACTTCTCGCAGCCACTGATTTGGATACTCCTGGTAGAACGCAAATATCATACCTTTTTCGCACATCTCACGCAAATATTCACGCAGGATCTCTTCGGATCTTTGATCCACTTCTTTCCCTGCAAAATATTTTAAAATCGCAACCTTACAGATATCTGCAAGAAATTCTTTTTCGCTCAGTTCTTTCATCATAATTGCAAAAATATGCTGACTCACTTCACGGTTCATGGTCACATACAAATTCGCAACATATGCCAGATATGCCTGTTTCAGTCTAAAATAAGGCTTGCCCACATAATAATCCTCAAAGATCTCTTCTTCCCCAAAAATCACCTCTGAGAACAACATCTGCGTGATAATACGTTCCGACAGTTCAGATGTCGATACGCCATATTCTTTCGCCTTTCTCCACACAAACTTCATATCGCTGGTCGCACCGCAGTAAAAATTCGCCAGATATCCCAAAAGTGCCTTGTCATACTGACCTCTTCTTAGCAATTCAAAACTGATGTAAAGAAGGAAATCATCCTCCACATCTTCCTGCTCACGGATTCGCTTCGTGCACATAAAGAAGATTTCATCTTCATTAAAGATATCCAGACCATAATATTTGAGATTTTCAAATGTCAGCGGGATCTTCTTTGCTTCCTGCTCAGCTTCCAACTGGCTCTGCATACGCCTCTTACACATCTCCATGTATCGCATCTCATAAAACAGTCTGACCACGTCATAGGAAATAGAATCTGCATAATGATGTCCATCGCTGGATTCCCATACGATACGCGACTCCTTGTCATACAGATATACATTGGCACCCTGTTCTGTATATGCAACACGTTGTCTGATCGCTCCATCTTTCTCAATCACAAGGATGTATTTCATGCCTTTTTTATCTGTCGTCACATGATACTTATGACAAATATCATAGAGTGCGTCCAGGTCTTCCACTGAGACTTCTTTCTCGTTGATAAAACGATTATAGATCACACGAAGAGACTGGTTGATATGTCTCTTTCGAAGCTGTACCCATGCAAACTCACGAATCTGTTCCTGATAGCTTTTGTAAATCTCACTGTTTTCATCTTCATAAGTCAAAATGTTCTCATAGAGCAATGCTGTTCTCTTATAATCCAGATTGATTCCATGCTGGAAATAGAGGTATAAAATTCTCGGAAATGCTCCTTTGACACGATTCGCATTTACAGACATCATGTAATACTCATAGAGCTGAGCAATCTTTAATTCTTCCTGCACTGCTTTTTCATACCATTTAAAATATTCCGAACCAATTTTGTTTCCTTTGATCAATTGCATACATAATGCATTCAGGATTCTAGGTTCTCTATACATTGCATATGCACGTTCCAGAATTCTAACCAGCTTCTGACTATATGTCTTCTGTTGAGTGATCAAATCTGCCGCATGCAATGCAAGTTCTTTTGTTATAATCCTATATTTAGTTGCAAAATTTAAAATCTGAATCTCGAATGTGTCCAGTTTTCTAAGAAGCGGAACCCTTTCCTGGAAACAGATATAGGCTTCTGCATATAACAGAATCTGCTTTGCTCCGTTGTGGAACTGTCTTTCCAACACACGAATACGGTCGCTGTAGCTTCTATAACGTGGTTCTAAATTGATGATCATGCATAACAACTGCCATGAATATGGATGCTTCATATACATGCGATTCAGTTCCTCTAATGCATAATTGATCGAAGCAGCATCTTTCTTCAGTAACGCATTCAAAAACAAATAATATACATTGATCTCTGGACTGCGTCCCGCAAACGATTTTCCAAAATCGCTGTTATCCAAAATCCATTTTGCTCTTTCTTCATGTCTTGCTCTTAAATAGATATGTGCCTGAAGAAGCGTATAATACTCATTGAGTGGATCCAGTTCTTTGAGTTCTTTGGCATGAATGATTGCTTCATCCATCCAATCTTCCACATCCATCTTTCCGGAAATGAAGGCAAGATATTCTTTCAGTCCCTGACCTGCGATCAGTCCTTTGGTACTTTTTGCATCGTTGTGAGCCACGCACTGATGTACTACAATCTCTATGTACAATGTCTCATACGGTGTCTTAATGCAGATTCTGCCAAAATTATATCCTGCATGAAGATTCTCTTTCCGGATAAAATATTCTAAATGGAAGGTATTCCCAATAAAGTCATCTGTCGAAATCTCTTCTCGGAACAGTGTGATAAAATCATCCTGCGTCGAGATACGGATTGGAAGATACCCCCAGGTATTCTTGACGATCTCGATTCCGTCTTTCTTGTCTTCTAATATATTCTTATATTCCAACTGGTCTCTTGAGAGTGTCAGATAAATCTTCTCTTTCTGTTTGATTCCAACCAGAAACTCTTCTAACGCCTGCTCATCCAAAGACCATTTGCGCATATTGTCGTATAAATTTTGCACGCGAGAATCTTCATATCTCAGAACATCATAAAATTGTCTTGTACGGAACAATCTTCTGGCTTCTGTAAAATCCTTCACCGCAAGTTTTCTAAAATCTGTGATTGTCTGCACCTTTCCATAGGAAGTCATGATAAATGGCTTCTCCACAACAGCAGTAAAATGGATGTCATATTCACCACCGTTGCATACGATGGAAAACTTCCCTTCTTCTACTTGTCCAGGCAAAAGTCCGGTGCTGTCAAATGTAAAATTCACTTTGACTGGATTTCCATCAAATCCCTGCTCTAAACAATGCACACGAAAAGAAGATGGATATACTAGCCCTCTGATATTTCCATCTTTTTGATTTTCTATTAAAAAACTTCCCTGATAGATCTCTCCCTCACTCACCTTAATCTGAATATGAGTCTCTGGAAAGATGATATCTGGCTTTTGAAGAATAAAGTCACCTTTCGAAAATTGTTTAATTTTATTTTTCATCTAGTCACCTGCTTTGTTTCTTTCGTTGCATTTTTAAAAAATTACATTATAATGAATTATAGCATTAATCTAGTATTAATGGCAAGAGAATCACACACAAAGGAGAGATCGCATGAGTGAGACACCACGTTTTCACGGAAGTGATATAGAAGAGATTGAAAAATATTACGGAATACCAAAAGAATCGATCGTCGGCTTTGGCGCAAATGTAAATCCACTTGGACTTTCAAATAAAATCAAACAGGAGATTGCAGAAAATCTGGATATTATTACCTCTTATCCAGACCGCAATTATACTTCCCTGCGAAATGCCATTGGAGCCTATTGCAAAGTCAATCCTGATCATGTTGTTGTTGGAAATGGTTCTACAGAACTCATTTCTTTGCTGATTCAGCATATCCGTCCAAAGAAAGCATTGCTTCTTGGACCAACCTATTCTGAATATGAACGAGAGCTGGAATTATGCGGCGGTAAAATGGAATATTATTATTTATCACCTGCAAAAAAATTCCGTATTGATCTGGACGAATTTTTAGGTACTCTGGATTCTTCCATCAATTTATTAATTTTATGTAACCCAAACAACCCGACTTCCTCTGCTATTTTGCTGGAAGACATGGAAGCCATTTTGAAGCATTGCAAACAGCTTGGAATTTTTGTGATGATCGATGAGACATATATTGAATTTGCTCCTGACATTGACGCCATTTCCAGCATGCCACTGGTAAAAGAATACGATAATCTGATGATTATCCGTGGAATTTCCAAATTCTTTGCTGCACCTGGTCTGCGCCTTGGATACGGTGTCACAAGCAGTACATCCTTTATGCAAGTACTTCACACACATCAGAATCCATGGAGTCTGAACAGTGTGGCTGCCTTTGCCGGAGAGCGTATGATGTACGACACAGACTATATCGAAGCCACAAGAAAACTCATTACAGAAGAACGCATCTGGATGTATCAGGCACTTTTAGAGATTCCAGAGCTTCATACATTTAAACCAATGGCCAACTTTTTCTTAGTAAAGATTGAAAAAGAAGGAGTTACCTCTTACGACTTATTCGAATATCTGATAAAACAAGGTCTTATGATCCGTGACTGCGCATCCTTCACCTGTCTGGAAGGCGAATATATCCGCTTTTGCATCATGAGCCCACAGGATAATCAGCGTCTGATCCAGGCACTGAAAACATATTTCATGTAAACCAAGGATTCCCTGGAAACTCAAAAAGAGTTCGCTTTTCGCGAACTCTTTTATTTATCTCATGATCAAATAAGCGGTATATGCAAAATATGCTAATACCATGGTAATACCCAGACCTCTTCCAACCTTTTTTGTCTTTGCGATTGGAATATAAGTCAATACCATAACTGCTACTAACACGAGCATATCATACAAATATGTGCTGCTCACATTCATTGGTAAAATTGTAGCGGACATTCCTAAAATAAAGAAAATATTGAACAGGTTTGATCCGATTACATTTCCTACTGCAATGTCGCTTTCTCCTTTTTTCGCAGCAATTACAGAAGTAACAAGTTCTGGAAGCGATGTTCCAAATGCAACGATCGTAAGACCGATCAGTGCTTCACTCAGACCAAATGCTCTCGCGATCTCTTTTGCCCCTTCTACAGACAGATCACCACCAAATACAATACCTGCAAGACCTACTGCCATAATGATGATACTCTTTCCAATCGGCATTGACATGTTGGCAAGTTCCTGCTCATGGTCATCCTCTGCAGTCGCTGAACGCTCTTTCAGACCCGCTTTCACTGTTGTATACATAAAGAAAGCAAATACGATCAATAAAATAATTCCGTCCACACGGCTGATCGTCATCTCTGGTGCCTTGAAAAGAATCATATCCATCGAAAGAATCATAAGCAATACTGCTGCAAAGATCGACAACGGATAATCTTTTTTGAGAATTCCTTTTTCCACCGCGATCGGTGTGATAGCAGCACTTGCACCCAATACTACTAACGTATTAAAAATGTTAGAACCTACTACGTTACCAATTGCAATGTCATTGCTGCCCTTAAGCGCAGCAGTAAGACTCACTGCCAATTCTGGAGCACTTGTCCCAAACGCAACAATTGTAAGTCCAATTACAAATGCAGGTATGCGAAGCTTTTTCGCAACCGAAGATGCACCTTCTACAAACCAGTCTGCACCTTTTACCAGTAGTAAAAACCCTACTACCAACTTTACTAATGATAAGATAATCATTGAAAACTTCTCCATTTCTTTATAAAACTACTTCTTCGCGTACTTATAGACGCTTACAGCAGATATCATACCATTCTATTCCAATTATTACAATCAGAAAAAATAAGCTCTGCTTGTTCTTTATGGAGAACATTTTCCGCATGGCTCGTATCCCTGCTTGATCAGGTCAGCCCTTGTTCCTGTATACACTTCTTTGTTGGCCTCTTTCATAGAAGATACGCTGGAACAATCCTCTTTGTGGAACTTCTTATTGTTTGTATTCAAAATATAGGTTACTGTTTCGCCAGATTCTTCAGATGCATCTGCCTCCCAGCTTTCCCCTGTTGCATAGTCGATCTCAATCCCTGGCTGAATGTTATACACAAACACATTAAAGCAGATACCTTCTCCATCGTCTTCTACTGACCATGCTTCCATCTGAACGCCAGATGCCAGCAGATTATCTCCTTCAAACACCGGAGTTACTCGATACAGTACATGGTTGCCAGTTTCTTTTACATAGTCTGCAACCATGTTTTCAAACGGAAGCATCCCATCCACATTCATATATCGGGTTCCCGTGATCAGATTCTTTGCATTTGCATTTTCCCCGGTAAGCTGAAATCCGATCAAATGGCAACGATTGTACAGATATTTTCCATCTACAATATCATACTTAACCGTATGCCATCCGGATGGTTTTACCTGACCGATGCTTTCTCTGTCTTCGGTCGGCATCAGATCCTGTCCAATACTTGCGATCGCAACGCCGCACCTTCCAAGGTCATCCAGTTCACTATAATACTCGTAGGATTTCTCGGTATAATCCTCCTCCGTAAATGAGGGTTCATTATTATTGAGCACTGCATATGGTTCATCCGTGTAATCCGGTATCTCTTCTAAAGATGCCGTACTTTCAATTACAGGATCCTCCTGCAAAACAATCTCTACATCACCGCATGCGGTACAAAACGCCATGACAAGGCACAGCAATAACAATCTAAACTTTTTCTTCATTCTTATACTCTCCCTTTGTATACTTCCTTGGTAATTTTTTCGTGAGAACTACCTTCAAACTCAGACTCTTCCATCAACTGCCATTTATCCAGTTCCAGATCCAGTCTGAAATCTGCTGGATATTTTCGATTCCATTTATAAACGATCAGCTGCTCTATCTCATCTTCATAAGATTTCAGCGCCTGATTTTCCACAAAACAGAATTCTCCTTTTCCTGCTTTTTTCAAGAATTCATCATCCACTGTAATCTCATCTTCATATTCTTCAAACAATTTTTCTGAAAAAGTATGGATCCATACTTTTTCAGATTCACTCATTATATCTTCAATCACTGCTCTGTCTCTGCTCTGTCTTCTCGCATTAAAGAGCATTCCTTTATTATCATCTATACATACAATTACTTTCATTTCTTTTCACCTGTCCTCTAATTTTTGCATACTATAACTGTAACAGATTCTCTACGAGGTATCTACATGAACAATAATAATATCGATCGCGGAAAATTGCAAATCAATGTTGCATCAATCGTAAATTCCCGCCCAATTCAAAATGCGCGCATTTCTATTGCATATACAGGTATTCCTGAATCTACAATCGAAGAAATCACCACCAATTCCTCTGGGCAAACAGAAACGATCGAGCTGAATACGCCTCCGCTGGAATACAGTCTGAATCCTACAATTGAGCGTCAGCCATATTCCGAATACACACTTACCATCACAGCTCCCGATTTCGAACCAGTAAATATCGCCGGAACAGAACTTCTGCCAGATGTTACTGCCATCCAGAATGTAAATATGCGCCCTCTGATTCCTGAAGAAACGCAGGAAGAAGTATTTGTGATTCCCGCACATACATTATATGGCGAATATCCTCCAAAAATTCCTGAAGATGAAATTAAACCAGTAAATGAGACTGGCGAGATCGTACTTAGTCGTGTCGTTGTCCCTGAATATATTGTAGTACACGATGGCTCCCCACGGGATTCTACTGCACAGAATTATTATGTAAAATACAAAGACTATATCAAAAATGTGGCATCCAGTGAAATCTATGCAACCTGGACTCCGGCAACCATAAGAGCAAATGTATTGGCCATCATGTCCTTTACCCTCAACCGTGTGTACACCGAATGGTATCGTAATCAAGGCTATGATTTTACTATCACATCTTCTACCGCCTTTGATCACAAATGGATTCCAGAACGAAATTATTTTGATACCATTTCCGTCATTGTCGATGAACTCTTTGCCAATTACCTTTCCCGTCCAAACGTCAGACAGCCGATTCTGACACAGTACTGCGACGGAAGACGTGTGCAATGTCCAAACTGGATGACACAATGGGGGTCGCAGTCCCTCGGAGAGCGTGGTTATTCTGCCATTGAAATCCTGCGTTATTTTTACGGCGATAATATGTATATCAACACTGCACAGGAGATTTCCGGAATCCCATCTTCATGGCCTGGTTATGATCTGACAATCGGAGCGACAGGCGATAAAGTGCGTCAGATGCAGGAGCAGATCAATGTCATCTCAAATGCTTACCCTGCAATTCCAAAAGTTGCAGTAGACGGTATCTTCGGTCAGGGAACGGCAGCAGCCGTACGTGAGATCCAGTCTGTATTTGGTCTCCCGGTAACAGGAATCGTAGACTATCCGACCTGGTATAAAATTTCAGAGATTTACGTCGGCGTATCCAGAATCGCTGAACTGGTATAGCAGCAATAAATAAGAAATAGAAAAGGGACTGTGTTTCAGTCCCTTTACTCTTAATATCCTGCACCAGAATCTGTGCTTTTCATAATTTTAATCAGTCGGCTTGTACCAAGTCTCTCTGCACCAAGACGCATAAACTCTTCTGCATCATCGAATGAAGAAATTCCGCCTGCTGCCTTTACTTTTACATCTTTTCCTACATGTTTTTTCATAAGATCGACATCCGCAAATGTTGCTCCGGAAACCGAAAATCCTGTAGAGGTCTTAATATACTCAGCCCCTGCGCTTGTCACGATTTCACACATTTTGATCTTCTCGTCTTCCGTAAGAAGGCATGTTTCAATGATAACTTTTAATATTTTCCCATTGCACGCTTCATGAATCTGACGAATCTCATCTTCAATCTCTTGATATCTTTTATCCTTTAAGTAACCGACATTGATTACCATATCGATCTCTTCTGCTCCATTTGCGATCGCATCTTTTGTCTCAAAAACCTTCACAGCAGTTGTATTGTATCCATTTGGAAACCCGATCACTGTACAGATTGGCAGCTTTCCTTCCACATACTCTGCCGCTTGTTTCACATAAGCTGCCGGAATACATGCCGAAGCTGTCCCATATGCCATTGCATCATCCAGAATCTGACGAATATCGTTCCATGTCGCGTTCTGTGCAAGTAAAGTATGATCTACTATTTGTAAAACATCTTTTTTATCCATAATTTCCCTTTCCACAACAAGGTTTCTTATTACTTAATATAAATTCTTGCTTCGTATGGTGTTAATACATCTGGATCTGTATTTTCTTTTTCATTTGTAAGAAGCAGCTGATATTCGCTCCAGTCTTTTTGTACTGGACAAGCGATCTCATTGCCGTAGAAGTTACAGATGACGATCATCTCTGCATCTTCTGTAGTTCTTGTATAAGCAAATACTTCTGGATGCTCTGGTACAAGCATCTCAAATTTACCATCTACAAATACAGAATATTGCTTTCTCAGCGCGATTAAGTTCTTATAATATGTAAATACAGAATCTTCATTTCCAACCTGTGCTGCTGCATTGATCTCTACATAGTTTGGATTCACTTTCATCCAAGGTGTGCCTGTTGTGAAACCTGCATTTGCACTGTCATCCCAATGCATAGGAGTTCTCGCATTATCACGGCTCTTTGCATAGATTGAGCGCATTACGTCTTCTACTGGATATCCTGCTTCTGTACGTTCTTTGTACATGTTTACAGTTTCAATATCACCGTATTCCTCAATCGCATATCTTACATTTGTCATACCAAGTTCTTCGCCCTGATATACATATGGTGTTCCCTGCATACCATGAAGAATTGTTGCCAGCATCTTTGCAGATTTTTCTCTGTATTCTTTGTCATTACCCCAACGAGATACGATTCTTGGTAAATCGTGATTGTTCCAGAATAAACTGTTCCAGCCACATCCATAAAGTTCTGTCTGCCATTTACCCAGGATTTCTTTTAATCGTACAAAAGGCAATGGTGCTAAATCCCATTTATCTTTGCCTTCCTGTTGATCGAGGCCAATATGTTCAAATTGGAATACCATCGAGAATTCGCTGCCGTCTGGCTTACTGTATAATTTAGCAAGCTCTGTATTTGCACCCCATGCTTCTCCTACTGTGATCAGATCTGCTTTTTGGAATGTTTCTCTGCTCATCTCCTGTAAAAATTCATGGAGACGTGGGCCATTGTTTGTGATCTTAAGTTCTGGTACTTTCGCGATCTGGTCAATTACGTCCATACGGAAACCGCCTGCACCTTTTCCAACCCACCAATTGATCATGTCATAAATTTCCTGACGCACTTTTGGATTTTCCCAGTTCAAGTCTGGTTGTTTTACAGAAAACTGATGGAAATAATATTGTCCAAGCTCTGGTACCCATTCCCATGCAGGACCACCAAAAGTTGCTTTCATATCATTTGGATATACGCCTTCCACACCATCTTCCCATACATAATAGTCATGGTACGGATTATCCTTACTTTTCTTTGCTTCGATAAACCAACGATGCTCATCTGAAGAATGATTGAGTACCAGGTCTACCATGATACGGATATCTCTTTTCTTTGCTTCTTCGATCAGACGTTCCATATCATCAAGGCTTCCAAACATTGGATCAATATCCTGATAATCTGAGATATCATATCCATTGTCATCCTGAGGTGATTTGCACACAGGAGAAAGCCAAATGGCTCCGATTCCTAAATCATGTAAGTAATCTAAACGGCTGATAATCCCCTCGATATCACCAATACCATCCCCATTACTATCTTGAAAACTACGTGGATAAATCTGATATACTACAACATCTTTCCACCATTTTTTGTCGAATGAATTGCTTTGCATAATTTTGTATCCTCCTTACACCTTCGTTTTGATTTTATCATGCGAAGAGTCACTTTAAAAGCATTTCTGTCGAAAAAACTGTATAAATTTTTCCCTATTTTAACTCACATTCTAGGAAATATGACTGATGTGCTTTTACCTTTAGCTGAATGTGATTTTTGTCGAAATATGTATATTCCAGTTTTCTTCCAAATACATCTTCCTGCCCCATCGGCGCCTTCGCTCCGATCATACCAAGCGGCAATAAAATGCTCTCCTCTTTGTCACTTGTAGAGATTACTGTCACAAATGCCTCATCCTCATAGAAACGCGCAATTGCTACTACATAATCCTTTGCATAGAGGAATTTCATACCGCCTTCTGAAAGCGCTTTGTGCTCTGCTTTCATATGCGAAAGTTTGTGATACATCTGATAAATCTCATTTTCTTTGTAATCTTTGTTCCATGGCATCGGATAGCGGCAGCCTTCGCTTGCCCCAAGGATTCCATCCACCTGCGCTTCATCGCCATAATAAATAGATGCTGCTCCCACCAATGCGAACTGGAATAAAATTGCGCCGCGATATTCTTCTGGATGAATCTTCGGATTGTTGTGCAGTCTGCTCACATCATGGCTGTCAAACAGATTAAACTGATTTTCCCACATGACATACGGAATTTTCGCCAGATGTTCCATGACACGGGCTTCTACCTCTTCCGCTTTCATCTTATAGGATACGTTTCTAAGAGCCTCAGTTCGTGTCATAAACAGATCTGTTTCTCCAAGGAACTGTCTGATCACACGGCCGCATCCATAATAATTCATAGGCGAATCCCATTCATCTCCCTGCAGAAAACGTGCACAGTCACCCCAGTCTTCTGCAAGAATGTATGCCTGTGGATTTTCTTCTTTGATACTTTTGCGAATCTCCGGCCAAAGTTCATGTGAAAGCTGTACTTCGTTGTTTCTTGCAAACACATCCGCAACATCAAATCTCCATCCATCGATGCTATATGGCGGCTTCAGCCATTTTTTCAATACAGAATCCTGTGCTCTGTAAATCTTATCCCGGAGTGAATCCGAAGTATAGTTCAATGTCGGAAGTCCTTCCACTCCAAACCATCCATGATAGCTATTGTCTTCCTTAAAAAAGTAATAGCCACGTTCTTCTGAATCTGGATTATTGTACGCACCTACTGATTTGTCAAAATAAGTTCCATCTTTATTAAACCATTTGTGTGCAGTTCCAGTATGGTTGATTGAAATATCCAAAATCAGCTTCATATCATTTTCATGCAGTGCTTTGGATAATTCTGCAAGTGCTTCATCCCCTCCAAAATGTGGGTCCGCATGGAAATAATCCAGACAATCGTATTTGTGAACGGAAGGTGCAATAAAGATTGGATTCAAATAAACCGCAGTCACCCCAAGTTCTTTCAAATAAGGAATCTTTTCTTTGACTCCTTCCAGATCTCCTCCATAAAAGTCCAGACAAAATCCCTGATCGTATGTCAGAGGCGTCGCATCCCAGCTTTCCATCTGAAGTGACGGATGTCCGTCCTGATAATATTCTCCTGTTTTCACATCATTTTCCGGATTTCCATTGCAAAAACGTTCCGGAAAAATCTGATAAAATACTGCTTTTTTCACCCATTCAGGCTGAATATAATCTGTCATAAGCACAAAATCATATGTATGATCCGGCAGATAAGTTGTAATTCCCTTTTGTGTATAATAATAAATTATATTATCCCCCACTACATAAAACTGATACTGCACTCGATTTTCATTGATAAAAAGATCTGTCTCATAATATACAAGACCTCGCTCTTTTTTTACAACCTGCATCTCTTTTAGCATAAATGCTCCATTCGGAGCCCAACGCAAAAACACGTGCTGTGCAGGTGCATCCTCATACATTCTGATACGAATCTTTACTGTTTCAAACAATTCTGGAGATGGATTACTCACAAACTGAGCTGTACCATCGCTGTAAATACTTTCTGTCCACATAATCTTGCCTTCTTTTAAGTGTACTTTCACACTTTCATGCCTATTTATAGCAAAAAAAAAGACTGCGAAAAACGCAATCTCTTTTTATTAATGCAATGCTGCTTTTTTCCATTTTCCTTTTGCATAGAAGATACTTGTCAGAATAGAACCAAGTATCCACGAAATCACTAACGAAAGGAAGATACATTCTTTTCTTCCGTCTGGATATAATTCGCTCTTGGTAAGATATACCAAGGAATACGCCAATGGCACACGGATCACGATTGTCTGTACAATTGAGATCCACATTGGAGTAACGGTATCCCCTGCACCACGCATCACACCGGATAAACTCTGTGTAACCGCCATTGCAATATAACCTACTGCAAGAATTCGCATCATATTCATACTAAGTGATACCAGCTCAGGTGTATCTGTAAAAATTCCCATCAGATAACGACCAAACATCAGGATCGTCACAGTAATCATAGTGGAAATACCAACCGCCATAATGGTTCCCTGCTTTGCTCCTTTTGACACACGATCGTATTTGCCGGCACCTACATTCTGTCCTGCATAAGTCGTCATAGCAGTACCAAATGACATATTCGGAAGCATCGCAAATCCATCTACACGCATAATAATAACGTTTGCTGCGATCAACTGTTCTCCAAAACTGTTTGTAAGGGACTGAACAAGTAACATTGCCATCGACATGATAGCCTGTGTCACTCCTGATGGAAGTCCAAGACGAACAACACTGAGTGAAATCTGTTTCTTTAACTTAAAATATTTTGGACTGAAATCAAAAAATGCTGTCATTCGCATCAGTTTGATCACACAGAGAATCGCTGATATTGCCTGTGCAATTGCAGTTGCAAGTGCTACACCAGCCACTCCCATATTAAATTTAGCTACAAATAATAAATCTAAAACAATATTTAAAATACTTGCAACAACAAGGTAGAGCAGGGCTGAGATTGAATCTCCAAGTCCACGGAGTACACCGCAAAGAATGTTGTAATATGCCATCCCTGCAATCCCGATAAATAAAATCTGAAGGTATGATGCACACCATTCAATAATACTTTCCGGTGTATTCAAAAGTTCCAGCAATGGTCTTGCCAGAAGTGTTCCAACGATCATGATAAATACCGATGCGATCGCTGTCAGTGTGATACAGTTTCCGATTGTCACTGACAATTCTTCTCTTCTTTTTGCGCCAAAGTACTGTGAAACCATAATCCCGGCTCCAACACTGATACCGATAAACAATACCAGCAATAAATTTAATATCGGACTCGCACTTCCTACTGCCGCAAGTGCATTGTCTCCAACATATTTCCCAACAACCACACTATCTACAGTATTGTAGAGCTGCTGCGCAATATTTCCAAGCAGCATCGGGAATGTAAAAATCAAAATTTTTTCCCACGGTCTTCCTTCTGTCATATCGACCGCAGCAAAAAGTTTCTTTAACCAACTCATACTACTCACCAATCTTTTGTACTAAAAAATCCTCTTTATATCATTGAAAAATACAAATACCATCAATGCAAGTAAAAATACCATTCCAACAAAATGAACCATTCCTTCTTTGTCAGGAGGAACTCTTTTGCCACGGATCGCTTCCACGATCAAAAATACAAGTCTTCCGCCATCCAGTGCCGGTATTGGCAGTAAATTCATTACACCAAGGTTTGCTGACAGTAAAATTCCAATATTCAGCATCTGCATGATCACGACTACTGCACCATACGATTTTGTCTCCTGATAGGTCTCATCGACTACGTTGTATATACCAACAGGACCGGACATCTGATCCACACCAACCTTACCAGTCACAAGCATCTTCAAACTGTCTATCGTTGTATTGATCCAGAATCGGACCTCATATATACCATACTGCATACCAGTAAGTATATTTGCCTTTGTATACGATGCAGGAGAACGGATCCCCATCAGATAGTTGCCATTTTCATCTTGCTGCGGTGTGATCGTCACCTCATACTTTTCTCCATCACGTTCATACACAACCTCGGCTGTCTCACCTGGATGAAACAAGTTGTAATATGTGATCTCACGCCAGATATTGATCTTCTTTCCATTGATCTCTACGATACGGTCTCCTGCCTGCATTCCCTCTGCTTCTGCCGAAAAGCCTGAGACAACACCTGAAATAACTGGTTCATCATATCCTGAGTACATAATAATAATGACCGCACACACAAACGCCAGAATAAAGTTAAAAATTGCACCTGCTGCAACTACAGCCATTCTTGCCCATACCGACTTGCTGTTAAAACTGCCTTCTGACATATCATCTACATCATCCTCGCCCATCATACATGAGCCGCCAATCGGAAAGAGTTTCAAAGAATATCTCGTATCTCCTTTTACCGTACTAAGAAGTCTAGGTCCCATTCCAATCGAAAATTCATCGACACGAATCCCATTGAATTTGGCCAATAAAAAATGTCCCAGCTCATGTATAAATACGACTGAGCCAAAAACCAGAACTGCTAAAACAATCCCCAATCTACCACCTGCTTTCTATCTGTTCATACACAGCCTGCTCCGTCTGTAAAATTTCTTCTACAGTTGGATTCAAAATATTTTTGTGATCTCTCATACATGTCTCTATGATCTCTGGAATCTGTAAGTATCCAATCTTACGATTCAGGAACTTGCTGACTGCAAGCTCATTTGCCGCATTGAATACGGTTGGAAGTGATCCGCCTGTTTTGCCAGCTTCAAAGGCAAGACGGAGTCCATAAAATGTATCGAGATCCGGTTTTTCAAAAGTAAGCTGCGATAATGTTGCAAAATCAACACGCGCACCTGGAAGGTAACGTCGCTCTGGATAATACAATGCATACTGAATCGGGAGCTTCATGTCCGGAGTTCCAAGTTCTGCAATGATCGCACCATCCACATATTCTACCATAGAGTGAATGATACTCTGTGGATGTACTACTACTTCGATCTGATCAATATCCACATCAAAAAGCCATTTTGCTTCGATTACTTCCAACCCCTTATTTACGAGAGTTGACGAATCGATCGTAATCTTTCTTCCCATCTCCCAGTTTGGATGCTTCAGAGCATCTTCCACCTGAATATTCACAAGATCCTCTCTCTTTCTGCCGCGGAATGGTCCGCCGGAAGCGGTTAATAAAATCTTATGAAGCGCACTTCTTTGATTTCCCTGAAGTGACTGGAAGATCGCACTATGTTCACTGTCAACCGGAAGAATCTGAACATTGTATTCTTTGGCAAGAGGCATGATGATGTGACCTGCTGTTACCAGCGTCTCTTTGTTTGCAAGAGCGATATCCTTACCAGCTTTGATTGCTTCAATCGTTGGACGGATTCCGATCATTCCTACGATTGCAGTTACCAGAATCTCCGCTTCTTCCATTACAGAAACTTCGATCAGTCCCTCCATTCCTGAAACAACTTTTACATCCAGATCCTTAATGTTCTCGCGCAGTTCTTTTGCTTTTTCTTCTTTCCATACCGCTGCGAGACGTGGCTTAAATTCACGGATCTGTTCTTCCAGTAATTTTATATTATTCCCGGCTGCAAGTCCGAGTACCTCAATATCTTTGTTTTCTCTTGCTACTTCTAATGTTTGTGTTCCAATAGAACCTGTTGATCCTAAAATCGCTATTTTTTTCATCCGTTATCCCATCCAATTTATTAAATCATCTTACATAAACATTGTTGCCATGTAGAAAATAATAGGAGCTGTAATGATCACACTGTCAAAACGGTCCAAGATACCGCCATGTCCAGGAATCAGCTTTCCATAATCTTTGATATCATGATTTCTTTTAATTGCGGAAGCCGCCAGATCTCCGATCTGAGAAATAATTCCGCCTACGCCACAGATTACAGCGTATAATGCAACATTTGCATCTGTTCCAGGTGCAAAATGGTTGATCGCAACCGCGTAAATTGCTCCGAGTAAAGCAGCTCCAAGAACACCGCCTACACCGCCTTCTACTGATTTCTTAGGACTGAGCACTGGTGCCATTTTGTGTTTTCCCATCGTAACACCTACGCAATATGCACATGTATCACATCCCCATGAACATAAAAATACCAGCCATACTAAGAACGCTCCTTGCTCTAACATACGAATCTGATATACATAAGAAAGCATCACTGCCACATAAAATAATCCAAAAAATGCAAGCATAATATGCTCAGAACGGTATTTTGGATAAGTAAACACGTATACTGCCATCAATACGATCAAAAACGCGATCGTAAACATTGTGATCATGTCTGTTCTTCCAAAACGGATCATTGCAAAATATACCACTGCTGCAACATAACCAACATAGCCTAAAAGTTTGTTATTGATTTCTAAAATCTTATAAATCTCTGTCATACCGATCAAGCTGATCGCAAGAATTGTTGCAAATAAAATATCTCCACCGCTGATAATTGTCACCAGAGCAATAATTACTAGCAGTATTCCACTTAATAGTCTTGTTTTAAACATCACTGGTTCTCCTTTCACTTATCTTTTGCGCCTAAATATATTTCACACCACCAAAACGTCTGTCTCTACCATTATAGTATTCAATCGCTTTGATTAGTTCTTCTTTTGTAAAATCAGGCCATAGTACATCTGTAAAATAAAATTCCGTGTAAGCAAGCTGCCACAGTAAATAGTTTGACAAACGCTGCTCACCACTTGTACGGATCATAAGATCCGGATCTGGAATATCATGTGTGTCCAGATAGGTCTCAAACAAGGATTCTTCGATCTGGTCGATCGCTATCTTTCCTTCTTTGCAGTCCGCACACATTTTTCTCATAGCACGGATCATCTCATCACGGCTGCCATAATTTAAGGCAATCTGGAAATTGAGTCCGTCATTATTCTTAGTCGCTTCTTCCAGTTCTTCTATGCGCTTACGGATATCAGCATCCAAAGCAGTCTTGTCTCCAAGCACACGCACTTTCATGCGGTTCTTTTCTGCCGTCTTAAGACAAGTCTTCATATAATTTCGGAGCAGATTCATCAGTGCATCTACTTCATCCTGTGGTCTTTTCCAGTTTTCAGTAGAAAATGCGTATACCGTGAGATATTTTACTCCAAGACGATATGCATCTTCACAGATACGTTCTACATTCTTACTGCCCTGTGCATGGCCATAATTTCTAGGCATCCCTTTTTTCTTTGCCCAGCGGCCATTTCCATCTAAAATAATCGCGATATGCTGTGGTATGTTCATAACAACCTCCTGCCTCAACATTATTAAAGAAGATAAGTAAAGATATTCCATCTTTACTTATCTTCTATCTTTATTACACTTATATCAATCACTTTCACTTCTGATTATACAGTAAGTACTTCTTTTGATTTCACTTCTACTGCTTTTTCAACGTTTGCAATATACTTGTCTGTGATTTTTTGTAATTGTGTTTCTAAATCTTTGATTTCATCTTCTGATACATCAGTTCCTTTTAATTTCTTGAATGCATCATTGCCGTCACGGCGGATGTTACGAACTGCAACTTTTGCTGCTTCGCCTTTTTTCTTAACATCTTTTACTAATTCTTTTCTTCGATCTTCTGTAAGTTCTGGGAAAACAAGACGGATCACTGTACCATCATTTGATGGGTTGATTCCGATATCTGATGTCATGATTGCTTTTTCGATTGTTTTGATCATGCTTCTTTCCCATGGCTGAATCTGGATCATACGTGCTTCTGGAACAGAAATGTTAGCTACTTGTTGAATAGGTGTTGGCATTCCATAGTAGTCAACAACTAATTTATCCAGAATGTGTGGATTAGCACGTCCAGCACGAATTGTTCTTAATTCTGCTTCTAAGTTGTTTAATGTTTTTTGCATTTTTGTATCAAATACTTGTAATCTCTCGTTCATGTCTCTTCCTCCGACTATATTATATTTTATTGTACAGACCCCTCTCCGCCTGTAAATCACTTAACTCATAGAATGTAATATTATACAGTAACCTTTGTACCTGTGAAATTGCCTTTCATAGTTTCTACGATACTGTTTTCTTCATTTAATCCGAATACTAACATTGGCATCTTGTTTTCCATGCACAAAATAGATGCTGCAAGATCAACCGCTGCAAGACGCTTATCGATCGTCTCCTGAATCGTAATCTCATCATACTTCTTCGCTTCTGGATTCAGCTTTGGATCGCTGTCATAAATACCATCGATTGCTTTTGCAAGTAACATTGCATCTGCTTCGATCTCAATGGCACGAAGCACGGCACCTGTATCTGTTGAGAAATAAGGGTGTCCTGTTCCCCCTGCAAAGAAAATAACCTTTCCAGCATTCAATGCTTCTACTGCTGCATCTTTCGAAAACAGGCTTGTAAATGCTCCGCATACAAATGGTGTAAAGACTTCTGTCTTCATACCTACATGTCTGAAGATCTCTGAAACATAGATACAGTTCATAACTGTTGCAAGCATTCCGATCTGATCTGCCTTTGTACGGTCGATCGTCTCACTTGTTCTGCCTCTCCAGAAATTGCCGCCGCCTGTAACGATTGCAACCTGAATCCCGTCATCTACTAATTGTTTTACTTGATTTGCAACGCCGATACATGTTGCTTCATCAAATCCAGTCTTTTTATCACCTGCTAATGCTTCGCCGCTCAGCTTTAATAACACTCTTTTCATATGTCTGCTCCTTATGTGATTTTTCATCTTATGCCATTTCATTATAGCATAAAGGAATATTATTTCACACCCTCTTTTTTCATCCTTTTATATTTTTTTAACTTTTATTTATAAATAGAAAATACTATTTTTTGTCAAAACATGGTATTATCTTGGAAGAGGTGAAAGACATGAAAGAAAAATTCCAACGTTTTATGATGGGCCGAAACGGCTTCGATGAATTTGCAAATTTTTTGATTTGGGTTGCATTTGCAGTATGTATCGTAGATTTATTTACAAATAGTACATTACTCCATACCTGCTTCCTCGTGATTATGTTTTATGCATATTTTCGTATTTTATCAAAAAATTATACTAAGCGTTATCAGGAGAACCAAAAGTTCCTTCAGATAAAGAATTCCATCCTTGGAAAATTTAATTCTGAAAAAGCAATGATGAAACAAAGAAAGACACATCATATTTACAAGTGCCCTACATGCAGCCAGAAGATCCGTATCCCAAGAGGAAAAGGACGTATCTGCATCACTTGTCCTAAATGCAAAACAGAATTTACAAAGACAAGCTAAAATATTAAATTTTTATTCCCCGAAAAGGCAGATGAGATTTCAAATCCCATCTGCCTCTTTTTTACTTATAGCCTTGTGCGAATTTCTGTTTTGCATCTTCTACTTTCTTTTCTTCTGCCGCTGGTGTCTCATAATACCCTCTGGCATGCATCATATTAAACACTTCATTTTGAATACAGTGTTCCTGCTCAAGTATCTTAAGCATTGTATTTCTTACATTATCATGCACACACTCATTGGAAGCGGTATTAAACAAGTCTGTCGTTGCTTTCTGTGTTGACAATCCATCGCCTAAAATTTCTTTATCTGTATATCCCTGCATTTTGCACCTCCTATTTTAAATGCGCATATAACGCATTGAAATGTCCCTGATGTTGTTCTGATATGCGTTCAAACTTCTGTTTGATCTCTGCATCTTGTGTATGCTCTGCAAGCATTTTGAATTTTTTTGTGAGTAACTGCTCATCTGTAAGCAGATCACCTAATAAAGACAACTCTTTTTCTGATAACTGTGTCATCCCAAATACCTCCCAATCTGATTTTCATTTTTATTATGGATAGATTTCAGATTTTTATCCGTTCTTTTTGTGAAATGGATACAGAAAGGATATAATTGTCTTATATAATAAAATCACAAACTAAGAAAGGTCGAATAGATTATGAAACTGAAATTATTGATTGTAGAAGATGATCCTTTTCTGGCAGAAGGGATTCAGGATTATTTTACCAGCAAAGGCTGGCAGACAACCATTGCATCTGATGGAGATATGGCACTGGATTTTTTCGAACAAGATTCTTTTCAATTGATCCTCTTAGACATCATGCTTCCAAAGAAAAACGGTTTTACAATCTGCCGCAGTATTCGTGAGCATAGTGACGTTCCAATCTTCTTCATTACAGCCCGGGTCATGGAAGAAGACGAATTAAATGGTTACGCCCTTGGAGCTGATGATTACATCACCAAACCCTTTTCGCTTCCTGTACTTTACGCAAAAGCGATGGCTGTCATGAATCGTATGCGTGGAAAAGAATCCTTCAAAAAATTTTATAAAAAAGATATTGAAATCGATATTCAAACACACGAAGTTAAAGTAAAAGGAACGCTTTGCCCTCTTGCACCGCTGGAATATCACATGCTTCTATTCTTCCTCGAAAACCCTAATCGTATTTTTACCAGAGAACAGCTTCTGATCCGTTTCTGGGGATATGATTTTGATGGAAATGAAAGAGTCGTTGATAACCATATTAAAAAATTACGCCAGTCGATTGCAGAAAGTGAATGTAAGATTCAGACTGTGAGAAAGGCTGGTTACCGAATGGAGGTGTAATCTTATGAAACAAAATCGAAAACAAAATATCTTAAAACGAAATGATGTAAAAATAACGATCCTTGGTTTTACCGCACTGTATCTCATATGCATGGCTCTTTCTACATATCTTGCAAAAATCAATATTGAACATGATTTTGAAAAAAATGTAGAAAAAGTTGCTTCCAATATCTACGATGCAGTCTATGACACGGATTATGATATTTATAAAGACCGCAATAATCAGAACGAGAATCTGCGAAATTATATCAACTATCTGCTTTCCACTTCTATTGATGAGTATGACTCTGCACAGCAAAAATACCAACAGCTTTCTGCTGCCGTATATGATGCCGAAACAAAAGAGCTTTTTGCCCAGACTACCAACATCATAGGAGACTATATATATGGAAATCAATCAAAATCCTGCTACTATTATCCAATTCAGGAACATTTTTCAGAAGCACAACAGATTACGCTTCTGGCCTGTTATTCTTATGCAGCATCTATGAATGAGCCGCCTTACATCGTATCACTTTCTGCTGACTCTCAATCAAAAGAATTACTGCAGATTCAGCTCTATCAGCCTTCGTATGAGACCGAAATGACTTCAAAAGAAGTCCTTTCGCAAGAAAATGGAAACAGTATCATTCAAGGTAATTTTTATACTCACAAAGAATGGGGTGAGAGTATCTTAGATTCTACAACACAAAAGAATTTAGACAATACCGATACAGCAGTAACAACTCGTTTTTATTTATCCAGAGGAGTGAACTATCCGTATCTCACAGATGACTCAGCCAGTTCTTTTGAAACTGCTAAAAAGGCCTGGGAAAAATGGATGAATGATGAACATTTACAAAACTTTCCAGAAAGTTATTCTGATATTTCTGCTGATTTCACAGTCGAAGGTTCCAAAGACTCCGCCTACTGCTGCCAGTTATACTTAAAATATACAAACCTGTTTGAACCTAGCTACTATTTATGTGTTCGACAGACCGCCAATTCCTGGGCTGCCGCTATAAACTATATGAAATACATCTATGTTGTTGGTCTTATCATCACAGTCACCTGCATGTTTGCTGTTATTTGCAGCAGCAATACATATCACAAGAAACGTGCCGCCTTAGAAGAAACCCGCAGAGATTTCACAAATGCGATCGCACATGAGCTGAAAACTCCGCTTGGAATTATTCGTAACTTTGCTGAAAACACATTGGAAAATACACAGGAAAACAAACGGGAATACTACCAAAAACAGATCATCGCACAGACTGAAGAAATGGATAAACTGGTAAAAGAAATGATCTATATCTCAAAATTAGATTCCGAAGAGATGACTCTGAAAAATGAAACCCTGTCTCTTTCTTCTATATTGAACGAACAGCTTTTGAAGCTGGAAATGCTGATTCAGGAGAAGAATCTAAAAATCGAATTCAGCGAAGAAACTGACATGCAGATTATTGGAGATAAGCAATCTATAGAACGGGCCATCTGGAATCTTTTGATCAACGCAGTCGAATACAATTTCATAAATGGAACCATCCACATCACACTAAACGAATATCAATGCGGCATTGAAAATACTGGAACCCCTATTTCCGAGGAAGATTTACCACATATATTTGAAATGTTCTATACTAGCAATAAAAGCCGCACTTCCGGCAAGCATATGGGACTTGGTCTTTATCTCGCAAATAAAATTTTCAAATTACACAAGCTGAATCTTTCGATCATAAACACTGAAACAGGTGTCAAAACTACCATAACCAAATAACGTTTCACGTAAAATGAGGCCGGATTGCTCCAAGCCTCATTTTACTGTTTTAGGATTTTATAGTTAAGATTCTACGACGTCTTTTAGAATATCGTATGCCTTGTCACACTCATCCTTAGTAAGGATAAGTGGCGGTACCATACGAATTGTGTGTGCATCAATCGCAGTGATCAAAAGTTTTCGATCAAAACTTCCATGTTTTACTTCTACTGCATCAACGCTGTCATCAAACTCGACACCAACCAATAACCCCTGATGCCGCACTTCTTTTACATGTGGAAGTGTCCACAATTTTTCTGAAAAATAGTCTCCCATTTTCTTTGCATTGCCAGCCAGATCTTTTTCCAGAAGTTCATCTACTTCTGCAAGTGCTGCTGCACAAGATACTGGATGACCACCAAATGTTGTTCCATGGGAACTCTTTGTAAAGGCTTCTGCAACTTCTTTTGTTGCACAGATTGCACCGATCGGCATTCCTCCGCCAAGTGCCTTTGCCATAGAAACGATATCTGGCTTAATACCATAATTCATATAAGACATTGGTGCGCCTGTTCTGCACCATCCTGTCTGTACTTCATCCAGAAGGAGTAATAATCCTTTTTCATCACAGAATTCTCGAAGTCCCAGCATGAATTCTTTTGTTGCCGGATGTACTCCGCCTTCTCCTTGTACTGGTTCTATCATAATTGCGATCGTATTTTCTGTTACTGCATCTTTAAACGACTGCAAATCATTGAATTTTGCATACACAAATCCAGGTGTCATATCTCCAAAACCAATCTGGCATGCATTGTCCGGCTGTCCTGTTGCACTCATCGCCCCAAATGTTCTTCCATGGAACGACATTTTCGCAGTCACGATGTTGTATTTGTGTGGACCATATTTTTCTACGC
>CAZUVY010000026.1:11989-34104 GCA_964623905.1 uncultured Faecalimonas sp. | reverse complement strand
GCTATGCAATTCTATTCTTCTCTAACCACTACCTCTTTGTTTCAAACTTCATCCTCCTTTAGCATTTTTTCACAGCCGTTCCCAACTTGCAGCTATAACACATTCTTCCCAAACTCTGTTTTTACTATAAACTATGATTTCAAATTATTTTTTTCAAACTTTGATCAAAAAATGCCAGCGAACCTGTTACCCCTAACGTAACCTCACAAGTTCTTCTGGCATTTTTATTTTTATACTGTCTCTTCTATCAATTTTTCCAAGGATGCTTCAAATCGTTTGTCGTCTTCTTCCGTTCTTTTTGCCGGTCCTTTGAGATGATGTTTTCCTTTTCCCATGCGGGCTTTTTTTGCCAAATGGCGCTCCATCAGCATTTGATCGATATTCTGATTCGTATACCATTTTCCAGACTGATGGATACCATATGCGCCTTTTCCAAGGATCATTGCCGCCACTCCATAATCCTGCGTCACAACAATATCTCCTTTTTGGCAAATATCTAATAACGCAAAATCGACTGCGTCTGCCCCCGCACCGATCACTCTGACTTCGCTATACTCAGATGTCAAAATGTGATTAGTGTCACACAGCAAAATGCATTCGATCCCATGCTTTTTTGCAACTCTTTCTACGATTCTTGTTACCGGGCAGGCATCTGCATCTACTAATATCTTCATAACTTTATTCCTTATATAATAATTGAAAACGTTTTTTATCCATTCTCTGGTAAATGGTCAATAAAATCATCAGAATACTTCCAAATACTGCAACCACGTACCATCCTTCTTTAAAGGTATATAACACTACGATCTTTCCTACGATCGTATTTCCCAGAGTGGAAGACATCGTCGTAAAAATACTATTGATGGAAGTAAATCGTCCGCGGTGTGACGATGGGATTCGTTTTGAAATATAAGGGCTGCTTCCCAATGTATTTAAAATTTCTCCAAGGGTAAAGACCACCATGGAAATGATGTACAGCACCAGGCCATCCTGATAAAAGAAATAGGAACACAGTCCTACGATTTCCAATAAAACTCCGGCTATGATTCGCTTCAAATCATTCCAGCGCAGGGTAAGCTGCGTCAGAATCGGTGTGAAGCAGATTACCACCGCTCCATTGATACTGGTCAGCATTCCGAAAAAGACCGCGCCCTGATCCAGGAAAATCTCATCCATCTGGATTGGCAGGAGATAATTAAATTGTGCATAAATAATCGAAGAAATGCAGCCGATCACAACATATAAAAGCAATATTTTTCTTGTTTTTAAAATATCCAGAAGATTTCCCTGCTCGCTTTCTTCGTAGGTATTCGTATTTTTCACTTTTTCGATGGTCTTTGGCACAAAGAGGAAAATCAAAATCGTCGAAGAAAATACTGCCAGTCCTGCAATCAAAAAGGACAGCCAGAGATAGTTGTTAAATAAAATTCCTCCAAGTGTCGGAGCGAATACAATCCCTAGATTGCTTGCCAGATACTGCAGTGAATAGGCTTTTTCACGGTCATGATCACTGGTCAGTTCGGCAATCAGGGCATCGTATGCCGGCCATTCCATATGCTGAAACAGGGAACCGATAAAATAAATACAAAGACTGCCTGTGCTGAGCGGCAAAATTGCTGTGACAATATAAAGTGCCACGGATATCAAATCGAAAATCAGAATCAGATTTCGTTTGTTGTATTTATCGGTTAGTTTTCCTCCGATCAGCCCAAATGGCAACTGAAGGATACCGAAAAGCAGGAACCATAACGCTACCTGCTCAGCATCAAAATTGAGTTTACTTTTTAAGATCAGAGTCAGCATTGGCCAGATAAGTGACCCCATTGCCGTCACAAATCGCCCAAAACATAAAATATACACTTCTTTTTTCAGACCCTGATACATTTGAAATAGTCGTTTCATTTTTTACTCCAAATTTTTTATAATTCTTGCAATTCTGTTGTATAAGTACAGAAACTTACACATCCATCTTTGGTAAGGACCACATCGTCCTCGATTCGCACACCGCCAAATCCTGGAATATAGATTCCCGGCTCTACTGTAAATACCATGTTTTCTTCCAGAATTGTTTCTTTATCACTTTCATTCGCGCGGATGATCAAGTCATCTCGGAATCCGTGTCCAAGCGCATGCTGGAAGCATTCTCCGTATCCCGCTTCCTCAATAATATCTGCCGCAATGCGATGTGCGTCATATGCTGTCATGCCAACCTTGATATTTTGAATCGCAACTTCCTGCGCATGACGAACGATTTCGTAGATTTCTTTCTGTTTCTCACTTGCTTTTCCGATTACAGCTGTACGCGTCACATCAGAAGCATATCCTTTGTAAACCACACCCATATCCAGAAGAAGGAAATCTCCTTCCTGCAATTTGCGTTCTGTTGGATTTCCATGACACAAAGAACAGTTTTGCCCAGTCAATGTAATTGGCGCAAAATGATGCCCTTCTGCTCCATGGCGCTTCGCACTTTCCACGATAAAATCGTTCAGCTCAATTTCTGTCATACCCGCTTTTGCAAATGCAAAGAACTCTTCTACGATTTTATTGGTCACTTCACAGGATTGTCTGTACATCTCGATCTCTTCCGCTGTCTTGATCTGACGGATCTTGCTGATGATCTTAGAACCAAAAACAAGTTCTGCATCCGGCAGCTGTTCCTTCAGATTCAGATAAAATTCTGCAGTAAGAAATCTTTCTTCAATCGCAATTCGTTTGAATCCTTTTTCCTTCAGATAATCTGCGATTGTATAGGTATGTCCGATTTTTACCAACTGGAATTCCGGCGCTTCCAGAACCGCCTGCTCAAAATGACAGAAATCGGTTGCAATATCATTGATCTCCTGTCCAATGATCACATGTCCGCTATATCCGGTAAATCCGCTCAAATATTTGCGTGTAATTGGAGATGAACCCAAAAACACATCTATTTCCTGTTCTTTTAATACGTTTCGAAGTTTTGTCACTTGTTCTCTCATAACACATTCCTCCCTACGGATCTGCATCGTTATACGACGATGTCATATAGATTTATTGTATCAAATTGTAGACTGATATTCTATATGTTTTTCAACTGGGATTCTATTGACGCTTTGACCCGGGCATAATAAACTAAAATCACGAAAATTGAGAGGAGGACTTTCATGAACAGTCTCATTGACCTTCACATTCATAGTACCGCTTCCGACGGCACGGATTCGGTAGAAATGATTTTAACACAATTGATCGACGCAGGAATTCACACATTTGCGATCACAGATCACGACACCATTCTGGGATCTCTTGCAATGGAGCATTTAGTGCCAGCCCAGTTGCATTTTCTGCGAGGCATTGAATTTTCCTGCATCACTTCTTATAAAAAATGCCACATATTAGGGTACAACTTCGATTCCAATGATGTCGTATTTCAAGATGCACTGAAACTTGGAAAAGATTTAAGACAAGAGAAAATGCAAAAACGCATCACATTTCTGAGAGAAGAATTCGGAATTGTGTTTACAGAGGAAGAACTTTCATGGCTCTATGCACAAGAAAGTCCCGGAAAACCAGCGTTTGCTCAGCTTTTGATAAACCAAGGTCTTGCTTCAGATATTGACCTTGCAATCCAGAAATATATCAATCCATGCAAAACGAAAAACGATCGCATCCATGGCAGAACTGCGATTCAGGCAATCAGACACGCCGGAGGTATTTCTATCTGGGCGCATCCACTTGGCGGAGAAGGGGAAAAACGTCTCACAAAAGAAGAATTCGCGCGTCAATTAGACGAGCTTATTTCTTATGGAATTCAGGGATTGGAATGCTATTATTCTCGTTACTCACAAGATGAAATTGCATTTTTAACAGAGCAGGCAGCTGCTCACAATCTTTTGATCAGCGGTGGCAGCGACTATCACGGCTCCAACAAGAAAAATATTACCCTCGGCAAACTAAACCAAGAACAAATTCCGATTGATCCACAATCTCTGACATTGCTTGGGCAGCTCATTCCTTAGAACTAAAAAAAGACGAATGCTTCTTCGATGTAAAAATCGATTGTAACATTCGTCTTTTTCTAATTTTCTTTTTCATATCAGGCAACGTATTCACCTCCTTCTGCCTGTACTTCTACATCACCATTTTCACGGATCGTAAACTTGATGTTTTCGAAGCCTCCTGTTAGAAAGACTACAAAATACTCAGATTCTCCTCTAATGAAATGTGCTTCACATTTCATATTTTCGAGTTTTCTGAGTAGATTTAGATCCAGTCTTTCTATCTGTTTCAGGATTCGATTTTCTGCATCGATCTGCTTTTGATTTGGCATCTCCGCATAATGCAAAAACAAACGTTTTTCTTCTAGTTTATTTTTACACTCACATTTGTGAAAACAGCTTCCTCCCATCATATAAACGATGTAACTAACTGCAAATTGTTTTTCGTAACCTTTTGTTTGATTTGTAAATGTTCTCATAAACTCATTTCCTTTCTTGATTGAAATTTGATTAAAATTTATAGTTTCTGTGCGCCGCCTTTTTAGAAGCTGTCGGGGATCGTTCCGATCAGGTTACGGCTTATTTTATTTTCAAGGTACACTATTTCATAGACAAAAAAGCTGATCTTATAGAAATGGACGCATTTAGAGCCTTATATCTCCCTTCTTCCCTATTACTTACTCTAAATTCATCCATCTCTATAAAATCAGCTTCATATTTGATATCTATTTTATATCATCATGGTTTGATATTATTTTTTTCAACCCAATTTCTGCATAAATTAAGCTGCCCCTTGCGGGACAGCTTTCATTTTTTATATGCTATTATCTTACTGGTGCAAGTAATACTTTACCAGTTCCTCTATATACATTTACCAGCCCTTCGCCAGATGCTGCGGAACCAATTAAAGATTTTCCTGAGCGTTCTACTGTAAATTCAAGACTTCCGCTCCATGCAATTGCATTGTTTCCATCTACTTTTAACACATCATTGTCCAGATAGATTTCTACTAATTCTTCTCTTGGGCAGACAGATTCGAGACAAACAATTCCATTTCCCTGAATACCTAAATTGAATAATCCTTCATTTCCAGCAACTGCAGAAGAGAAATTCGATCTCATCACGGCTTTGTGTTTTAAAGAAGATTCACATGCGAGGAATAATCCATCATCCAGAACCACGGAACCATTCCAGTCGCTCACATCAAGTAAAATAATATGTTTGTATGTAGGCTCTAATACTAATGTGCCATCTCCTGTGTATTCCGGTTTGATCGCTGATTCACCGGTCACAGAACCTCGCATTGCTTTTCCTAAGAAATCGCCTACACCTTTGATACCCGTTGTTGCATTCACTTTACCAACCGTCCACTGCATTGCGCCAGCTTGCACTGTCACGTTTGATTTTGAGACATCACACACAACCTGTCTTTTGCGTACATTCATCTGGCTTGCATAATATGCTGTCATTGCATTTTGTGGCATTACGCTTAAATCTCTTTGATATTCAATTACTGAAAACGCTCCTAACGAATCGATTACTTTCACATCATCATTTTCCATAAAATTTTTAATTTTGTACATAAAATACCCTTCTTTCCTTTATTATTCTTTTTTATATCTACTCTAATCACGAAGAGCAAATAAACTAATGATTCCTACGATTACCAGAATTGGGATTGCAATTCCGATAAGCCCTTTTATTACAAGTCCCACTAAACATAATGGAATTAACACTACTGAAAATACGATTTTGGAAACTCCCCAGGTCGCACGAATCGCAAAACCAAGGATTTTTCCAAACACTACAAACAGCAGTATGATAAAAAATAAGGTCAGCATGATTCTTTTTCCTCCTCTCTGTGGATTCTCTCACCGTGTAATTTTGAAACGTCCTCAAGTCCAAGTTTTTTACTGTATTCTTTTTGCCCGTTCATTTTTTCAATTAGGATACTCAATCTGATTCTTTCTTTCACAGTCATCATATCCCGTTTCTCCTTCCCGGTTGATATGCCTATATTATATAGGTATTCTTCTCTCCAAAAAACAGTATGTTTTTGGAAATAGACCCTCTTATTTCGCTATTTTTAAGGTATACATACTAAGAAATTGATTTTCATTCCGATCATTATCGTATATAATGAGGTTACGTGACTAGAATTGAAAATGCGAGGTATTGATTACTATGGGACGAAAATCAACAAAAGAAAATAAAAATATATATCAGATCAGCCGAGAGGACATCGGCTATACCAGAGATGCCGCTTCGGAAAAGCTCGGTTTTATCTCAGCAGACCGTATCGATAAGATTGAAAATGAAAAGACACTTCCTCATCCAGAAGAAGTCCTTGCAATGGCAGACACCTACAAAAATCCTTCTTTGTGCAACTACTTCTGTTCACACGAATGTCCGATCGGCAGGGAATATGTTCCAGAAGTCAAATCCAAAGAGCTCTCTCAGATTACTTTAGAAATGCTCGCTACTTTGAACAAACTGACAAAAGAAAAAGAACGACTGATTGAAATCACCGTGGACGGAGAACTCACTGTGGATGAGATTCCTGATTTTATGAAGATCAAAAGTGAATTAGAAAAGATGGCACTTGCGATTGATTCTCTCAACCTCTGGATGGAACACACCATTGCTACTGGAAAGATTGATAAGAATCTTTTGACATAAATTTTACAGTGCCCAAAAAGAATCAGCCTGCCATAATTCCATGGCAGGCTTTCTTTAATTCCTTTTCTTCCATTTTCCCAAACAGAGTTCGGAATTCATGATAATCCTTTACTCGGTCCAACAATCCAAGATTATGTAACGCAATATAAATCGCTGCTGCTTTCGCCTGACAATTGATCGCTGTTCTTGGATTAAATTCAATGTCAGTAAATGCATTATATTCTAAGATTTGCTCTGCAAGTTCCTGATTTTCCATCAATGCATTGATATACAGCCAATTGTAGAACGTTTCAATCGGATTCAATGGAAGAAATTCATTCTCATAATAATAACTGATCAATCTTCCACTCGTGCGTAAGCGTTCCTCTTTTTTTGACTGTTTTGCCGTTGTATGATATAAATCTACAAACGGACCGCCCTGTTCAAATACTTTCCCTCCCTGATAAATATTCTCTACCGGAATGCTTTTCTGAATAGAAGGAACATACTTCTTTAAGTTGAATGCGCTGAGTAAAACACCCAATGGCTGCAATGATTTTGATGAAATTTCCAAAATAGATTTTTCTGGATATCTCTGCATAAAAATCTCATGAATTGCTAAAATATTTTTTTGTTTTTGCTTGATATTGAGCCCACGATTGTAGACAAATTCAATATCAATTGCTTTATAATATGGTGCCTGATTCATTGGTACATATACTGGTCTGTTTGCCATAACTCATTCTCCTTTTCATCACATCTATTGCTATGATTTCATTATAGTTATGGCTGATTTTTTATTTTTTTCTATGCCGAAAAATTCGTTTATACAGATTTTAGATCAAATTTATTATTTCTGCGGTATAAGGCTACTGCTATTAGTACCAGCAAGATACAGATTGCTCCATTGATTCCATTTACAACTCTCTCTGGCACACAAAGCACTGCAAACATACATGGAATCGATGCAACAACTCCACTCATTCCACCTATTGCTGCCGAAGCACTCTGTTTCACTACAGTCGTTTCATTTTCCCAATCCAATTTAGGAAACAGCAGATTTGCTGTGATTCCAAATACACAGGCACACAAACACAAAAGTGCCGGTATCAAAATCAGCCATACCAGTTCCAAAATGCTTGGTCTAAGTGCAATCACAGCAAGTATTTCTGAAACGAAATAAAATGGTGCCAGCAAACATAAGTTAAATAAAAGCTTGCTGTCCAGTATCATTTTTGTATCCAGTGGCAGGCTTTTTACGATCCAGAATTCTTTTCCTTCCATTGAAATGGAAGTGGAAGTCACATTCATCATATTGAAAATTGCTGCTATAAAATATGGAATCGCTGCTTTCACATTTAACGCTACTGGCAGCCCTGCTGTGATTTCTTCCGGATTGAAGAAGAAAAGTCCAATACAAAAGGCAACACCTAAAACGGGTCCCATGATAGTATTTGTCACATAAATTCCTGATGAAAAGTAACGTCTTGCTTCACGTACGATCAATGCCTTTTGAATTGAATTCTTTTCCATTTCTTTCATCTGATAATTGTGTTTTGCAGATGTTGCATAAAGACTGCTGCAAATCGAATCAAATTTTGCAGACACGATAAACACAACCACGCCAAATACAATAACCGATACGACAGCCATGAAAAGAAAGTTCACAAAATCTCCCTGCACGATCGCATTTCCAAGAATCGCAGCCGGAGGATAAATCTTTCCGATCAGATCCATTACTATATTCGCCAGATTTTGAATCATCTCTGTCGTAAACTCACCTGAATTCTCAGAGATTCCAAAACTTCCAAGGAAAATAATCACGATCAAAAGAATCGAAAGTCCAGCCTCTGTCAAAGCTTTATGTTTCATACGAGATGCGATCCCTGTGATCACTGCTCCAATTGCAGATGCGATTGTAACTGGGATGAACGGAATCACCAAAATACTCAAAATACCTACTATATAAAACGCAATCTGTGGATGCACTAATACACCATAGGTAATCATTCCTGGTAACATAACGACCGCTATCAAAATCAGATTTTCAATATACAATCTGAAAAATCGGCTAAGTACAACTGTTCTATTGGAAATCGGAAGAGACGAAATGATGTCATATCCTTTCTTTCGGAAAATCACGCCGCCAGCCTTAAAAATTCCAAACATCAATACAATGATGCTGGAAATCATGATCAGATAAGCAGGTATGATATCAGCTGCTCCCAGCATAACAAGTCCATAACTTAAGCCTACAATATAAAACATCACAATTCCAAGCAGGACTCCCATGGCCGCTGCAAGCACAATGCTTCTTTTCTTTGCACTCTTGTCTTTGGTATGCTTAAATACATTCCATCCAAAAAGATTGCAAAGCTCTATTTTCATTAATGTCCTAATTTGCTTCATCACCAAGCACCTCCATAAAAATGGATTCAAGCGACTCGCCTTGCTTTACGATTTCTTCCATCTGACCACTTGCGATCATCTTTCCATCCTTGATAATCGCTACTTTATTACAAAGTTTTTCTGCCACATCCAGTACATGCGTAGAAAAGAAAATGGCTCCTCCTGCCGCACAAAGTTCCCGCATTGCCTCTTTTAAAACAATGGCCGCTTTTGGATCGAGTCCTACAAATGGCTCATCCAGAATCAAAAGACTTGGCTTATGAACAAAGGCGGAAATCAATGCCAGTTTCTGCTTCATCCCATGTGAATAACTTGAGATCAGATCTCCAAGAGATGCCGTGATTCCGAATGCCTCTGCATATTTTTCGATTCTCTGCTCACGATCTACCGCCGATACTTCAAACACATCTGCAATAAAATTCAGATATTGAATCCCAGTCAGATATTCATACAAATCCGGATTGTCTGGAATGTAGGCAAACTTGCGTTTACATGCCATCGGATTTTCCTGTAAACTCACACCATCTATTATGATCTCGCCTTCATCAAATCCATGAATTCCTGTGATGCTTTTTAGAGTCGTTGTCTTCCCTGCTCCATTGTGTCCGATAAATGCATAGATATCACCCTTCTCAACATGAATGTTGACATCCGTGACTCCCTTGCTGCTTCCTTTATAATGTTTCGTCAAATGATTGATTTTCAGCATTTTTCTCTACCTCACTACCCATTTTTATCAATTTGTGCTCCTATCATACAACATAACGCAGCGTTATAAGCAAGGATTATCGTCAAAAAAGTAAAAAAGAACAGATTTGACTCTGTTCTTTTCCACTCATTGCGATATTAATAACATTTTTTACAAGGTCTCAGTCCGCGCCTTAACGCTTCATCCATACTCACCCAATAATAATTTCCATTGCCACATTTATGTGTATGATAACACTCTCCAGTCTTTGTAACCATGACCTGTCCACCACCAGAAGAAGAACCTGATGTTGAACTTGAAGTTGAGCTTGAGCTCGAACTTGAGGAAGTCTTAGAACTAGAAGTATTATACGAAACTTTCTGTTCTTCCTTTACTGTTACCGTTGCTTTTTCTGTTGTCGTATTTCCGCTTTTATCTGTAATCGTATAGACAACTTCATAAGTTCCCGGAGTATCATAATCCACATTTGAATCATCGATTACAATAGACGAAGTCAGATCCCCATCCACTTTATCATTGGCACTTGCAATTCCTGCATAATCTGGAGCACTGCTTCCTTCTGTCAAAGTAAAAGATGTTTTTGACAGACTCAATACCGGTGCTACCGTATCTTTGACATAAACCGCATACGTTTCACTACACGTATTTTCGCTCTGATCCGTTACCGAAACTGTAATCTGATAGCTTCCTACTTCGCCATAATTTACTTCCGAATCATCAATTACAATTTCACTTGTCAGATCTCCGTCCACTTCATCATAAGCGCTGAAATTGGCTGAATAATCACCTTCTTCATCCTCCACCGACAAAGAAAATGTGTTTTCCTTACTTTCAATAACTGGTGCAGTTGTATCAACAACCTCTACTGTTACCGTTTCTTGTACCTCATTGTCGCCTTCGTCTTTTACTGAAACTTCGATTTCAAAACTGCCAAGCTTGTTGAAAACAATTGTTTGATTTTCATTGTCAATGAGTATCCCTTCTAGATCAGATGAGACTATGGATAACTCTATTCCTTCAGAACTGTCATCTTCTACTGAAACCAATTCTGAAAAATTCAAAGATTCTCCATATTCAATCGTTTGGTCCAGAGGCGATACCTTTGGTGGTTCATCTTTACTCAGACATCCCATCCCCAAAAGCACAACAAAAATCATGCTCATGCCAAGGAGCAACTTTTTCCATTTTTTCATTTGTGTCCACCTCTTTATTCTTTTATACAAAATCCATATATATAGACACCAAACTGAAAGAAAGCTGACTCCATTTTCCAAAATTTGACACTTTTTTTTAATTTCCAGTACTTGTGTATCTTCTCACGCTGATTCTCCAGAAAAGATATGCCAGCACATAGAGTACCACTCCAACCAGCGGTGCAATATACATATATGCTTCATTGTACAATGCCATATCTTCTTTTCGCAGGAGATACTGTGCCGGGAAGTAGTTTACAAATGCAAATGGTACAACGTAGATCATGAGCATCTGTATGAATTTGTTATAAATACTGATCGGATAGCCTGCAAATTTTCTCATGTTCCAGTAAAAGATTTCTCGGATACTTCCTGTTTCTACAAAATAGAAACTGAGTGCAGAAAAGAAAATGAAGATTCCACCTTGAATCAATACGCCTCCGATGATTGCTCCCAAATAATATGCGATTGTCGGCACATCCCATGTAATTCCAACTCGTCCTGCTGATATTACAAAAAGAAGTACACCCAGAGTTCCATGCCCCGCGGTTGCGAGTACGTCTGCATTATTGAGAATGAGCTGAAACAGAAGGCCTCGTGGTCTTACCAGCAAACGGTCAAATCTTCCTTCCCGGATCATGCAGGAAAAATCACGCAGATCTGCAAACAACGCAACTACAATGGCATATGTTAAAAACAAAATACTAAACAGGAACAGCATTTCGTTAATATTCCAGCTATTGATCTGATCAAATTTCAGCAGAGCCAGATAGATTACAATGATATTTGTTGCTTCTCTGACAAACACTGCCAGTGTTGCAACCAGGGAATCCACTCTATATTGCAGCCTTCCGTGGATACTCATTTTTAATGACTGCATTGCGATTCTTATTTCGCCCATTTCATTAACCTCCTTGCACCACCAGTTTTTTTACACCTTGCTTCCAGAATCCATTTGCGATCAGACACAAAATCCCAATCCATACAATCTGAACAGCTACTTTTGCCAGAAGATCCATCCCTTGAATTTCTCCCAGGTATATCTGGATCGGAGTAAAATAAATGGATTCAAATGGTGTAAATGCAATGATTTTGCGAAGCACTTCCGGCATGAACCACAGTGGCAGCAGCGTGCCTGAAAGAATTTTTACAAATACGTTTTTGATCGTGATAATTCCCCATACACTGAAAAGCCAGAAGCTCCAGGTCTGTACAATAAAACTGATCAGCCATAGAATCAAATATCCAAAACAAACGCTGAGGATCATGATTCCAAAATGCAGCGCACTCTTTGGCGGACACAGTTCTGTGCATAATAAAGTCAGCAGCAATGCTGGTAGAAAGTTGAATGCCAGTTTGAAAATTCCTTCTCCAACATTTTCTGCTAATAATCGAAAAGTAAAATTGACTGGTTTTAGAAATTCGTTGGTGATACTGCCATCATGTATTTTGTCCTGCAAAAACATCTCATTGTATTCAAATGCACTGGACAAACCAAGTGAGATCACAAAGTTGGTTGCTACCATACGAAATGTAACTCCATCTACTTCTGCTGCATTTCCATAAAGAGCCTTGTATATACAAAGATACACAACGATCGTGATAAATGTATTCACAATTCCCATAAAGAACTCCAGTCGATAGGTCATTTTATTCTGAAATTTTTTCAGAGCAAATTCTAAATAGGTTCTCATAGCTGACATCCTCTTACTTTCCCGGCATCCAGAAGAATTCTGCCTTCATAAATGTCTCGAATAATCCCGTCAATTTCTGGTTCGCAAATAGAAATGTCTTTGATGTGATGTTCTGAAAATAATTTTTCCATCACTTCATTCATCGGAGTCTCATTTACATCAAAGGTCTGTGTTTCTTTGGTTCCATCCTCCAACATGATTTCCACTGTTTTGGAATGCGCATATTTCGTTTTGATTTCCTCTACATTTCCATCAAACACTTTTTTCCCAGAATCAATAATGATCAGTCTGTCACAGACTTTTTCAATATCCTGCATATCATGTGTAGTAAAAATAATAGTCGTTTTCTCTGTCTGATTCATATATTTAATGAATTCTCGTATTTTCTCTTTTGCAACCACATCAAGTCCAATGGTTGGCTCATCAAAAAATACGATCTCCGGAGAATGCAGCAGTGCAGCAACAATGTCACCGCGCATTTTCTGTCCAAGCGACAACTGTCTTACCGGCTGATTTATAAATTCTTCCATATCCAGTAATTTGGTAAACTTATGTAAATTTTCCTCATATTTTTCCTGCGGAATTTTGTAGATATATTTCATCAGCTCGAAACTCTCGATCAACGGCAGGTCCCAGTTAAGCTGTGTTTTCTGCCCAAACACCACGCCGATGTCTTTTACGTATTGCTTTCTCTGTTTATATGGAACATATCCGTTGATTTTGATCGTTCCTTCATCTGGATATAAGATACCGGAAAGCATTTTGATCGTAGTTGATTTCCCTGCCCCGTTTGGGCCAATAAAGCCCACGATTTCTCCTTTTTGAATCTCGAAACTGATATCATCTACTGCTTTTCTTGTTTCATATTCTCTGTGAAAGAGGTTTCTTACTGTCTGGACAAACCCTTTTTCACGTTTTGCGATTTTATAATATTTCTTGATTCCCTGAACTTCTATCATCTTCTCCATCATTCTGTCCTCTCATAAATCTTTTTAATCGTTCCTTCCAGATCCGGTTCAAACAGCCGTACATCCAGGACTTTGCTTTTCTCCAGAATATGTTTCAGGATTTGAGCCGTATCTATTTTCTGATTGTCATATACAATGTGAAGGAGCTCTTTTTCGATACATAGTTTTTCAAATGGCATATCCTCAAAATCAGGAATTTTTTCTCCTGTTTTGATTTCCATATGATAGAGTGGTGAAAATTCTCGCATGATCCGATCCACACTTCCATCAAAAATCATTTTGCCATGATCGATCAGAAGAACTCTGTCACACAATTTTTCTATTTCTGCAAGATTATGACTTGTATAAACGATTGTGACTTTCTTTGTCTTCCACGTTTTTGAAAAATACTGCATGATCTTATGCTTAATCGAAACATCAAGCCCAATCATAGCTTCATCTAACAATAAGATCTTTGGTTCGATCAAAAGCGCATAGACCAGTTCACATCGCATTCTCTCTCCCAGAGAAAGATTTCCCGGAAGCTTGTTTAGAACGCTTTCGATTTCAAACACATCCGTCAACTCTTCCAGCCGTTTTGCTGCTTCTTCTTTCGCAATGTGATACATTTCCATACAATGCTCAAAAGAATCTTTTACTTTAATATCTTCCCACAATTGTGACTTTGTACCGGATACATAGGCAAACTGTCTTCGCACCTCGTCGCTTTCTAAGACGTTTTCAGCACCTCCAACCCGGATAAATCCTGTATCCGGCTTTAGCATTCCAGATATCACATTCAACAATGTTGTCTTACCAGCTCCATTCAGTCCGATGATCCCAACTTTTTCGTTCTCTGCAATATGAAATGAAATATCATGCAATATTTCTTTCCCCTGTAACTGCTTTGAAACATCTTTTAAAACAATCATCCATCTCTCGCTCCTTTCTTGCCTTTTAAAATACAAAAAAAATTCCCACACTGCAACCAGTGTGGGATAAACAGTAAGCTGTCTGTGACAAACGGCGTATTTCTTTCCGTTTATCCCAGCATAATGCTGACTGTAAACATATGATTTTTTTCATAAATATCGATCGTTCCATCGTATTTCTCTACAATGCTCCGAATCTGTTTCATGCCATAGCCATGCCCTGGCTCTTCTTTTGTAGATATCAATTCTGCATTCTTTTCCAGTACCGATTCATCGATACTATTTTTTACAGTAATAATGTCAAATCCCTTCTTGGAAGCAATCTGCACTTCCAGCCTGCGCTCTTTCGAATTGGATGCACCATGAATGGCATTGTCCAACAGATTATTCAGCAGCGCAGAAAAATCGACACTGTCCATATAGTCAAATGCAAGGTTTTCTATCTCCGCTTTGATCTCATTTCCTTCTTCTTTGGCCTTGGAAAGTTTCTTGTTTAAAATGTAGTTCAGCAGTGAATTGCCTACATTTACATAGGTATACATTTTATTAAGCTTATCCAGAATCTCTCCTGCATATTTTTTGGCTTCTTCTGTGTGCTCCTCTTCCAGATAGGACAATATCACCAGCGTATGATTTTTCATATCATGTTTCAATGCTCTGATCTGACTTTGAATCCTTTGGATCTCTGCTGCCATATCTTGCTGTTTCTCATAATCCTGCTGCATATCTGCCAATTTCTTCTCCAAATCCAGATTGTCTGCAACATATCTGGTCAGCATCTTATCCAATTTTTCATATTTCATCTGAGTCTGCTTTCTCTGCCCCATTTCTTTCATAAGCAATACAAAAAGCAGAACCACCGCCATAACCAGAATCCCGATCACAATCTCCATACCCTATTCTCACTTTCTAATTCCGCATAAATTCCATGATTTTCTTTCGGACTTCTTTTTCATAACTTCTTCCAACAGGAACACTCTTTCTTATCCCCTCACACTGCAGGTCGATCTCACCACTTCTCATCTTTTCAATATGCTCTGCATTGACCAGATACCCTTTGTGGCACCTGACAAATCCTTTTCCCGAAAGTTCTTTCTCTATGTTGGTCATAGTCTCCCGGATTTTGATAGTATCATTCTTCGTATAAAAATTCAGATAATTGCCCTCAGATTCAATGTAAAGAATATCCTGGATCAAAATACGTGTAAGTTCAGTTCCTCTGGTGATCACGATGTCGCGTTTCTTATCTTCCAGTTCTGTTTTGATACGCTCCACCAATTCCATCAGCTCGTCATCCATATGCGTTTTTCGAATAAAACCAAATGGTCTGTATACAAAGGTCTGATACACCAGTGCATCCTGGCTGGTCACAAATACCAGAATACTATCCTTCTTCTTCTCATTTAGGAAAGCCGCAAGATCCATACCACTAAAATATGGCATATCAATATCCAGAAATACCACATCTGCCTTTTCATTCTGAAGATATTCCATCATCTTTTTGGAATCATCGGTACAAAAATATCCTGCCTGTATTCCCTGCTTTTGAAAACAAGATTCAATTTTTGCATAGATATCACGCAATATCTGTGTTTCATCATCACATATCGCAATCTGGTATGGTGTTTTCATGCATTTTTCTCCATTCGCTGTCTCAAAATTCTACTTTATGCTTCTATGATAATTGGATTTCCGTCACAGTACACTTTTCCATCTGTCACGATCACGGAATCTTCTGTCAGAAGATTCTTATATGTTCCATCTGCCAAATCTACTTCTGCCTCTGCCTTGCTTCCTTTGAAACTAAAGATTCCAACCAGTTTTTTGCCTCCGGAAACATGCATGCCTACCAGAATGTCTTTGTCATCGTCTGCCTTTAATTTATACATACTGTTTGTTAAGATCGGATTTTTCTTCAATTGATACAATTTGCTCATAAGATCCGAAAGATCCTTTCCTGTATTCCAGTTTACTGTGTCCTTGTTAAATAAGTCCGGACGTTTGTCAACTTCGGCTTCCTGACCGCAATATAACAATGTCATTCCTTTCTGGAAATAAGTAAATGTCAGCCAATTCAGCATTGCTTCCTCAGAATCAATAAAAGATTTTGCTCTATCCTGGTCATGATTTTCCAGATAACGCAATTTCACATAGTTTGCAGGGAAAATGTATTCCTGTCTGTTCACTGCGTCTGCATAGGTACTAAGCGGACATGCTCCTTTAATATAATCACGGAAATTTTTATAAATATCGTAGTCATAGCACATGTCAAATGCCTGATATACTTCTCCATCAGAATGTGCCACCATATTTTGTGAACGAAGGTATGTAATAAATTCAGGTTCTACAGATTCACTCAGCCAGATGCAGTCTGGATTTACTTCTGCCACTTCTTTTCTTGCCTGCATCCAGAATTCAATTGGAATCAGAGGCGCGACGTCACAACGGAATCCATCTACGATAGCAGCCCACATCTTTAATGTTTCGATCTGATAAGCCCATAACTCTTTGTTGTTATAATCCAGATCAACGATATCTGTCCAGTCACCTACTCGGTTTCCCATGCTTCCATCTGGTTTCTTATAGAAAAATTCTGGATGATTTTCTACTAACCATGAATCTGGTGAAGTATGATTATAAACCACGTCGATAATACATTTCATGCCTTTTGCATGGATCGCATCCACTACAGATTTAAAATCTTCCATTGTACCAAACTCTGGATTGATTTCACGATAATTCTTGATCGCATATGGACTTCCAAGTTGTCCTTTTTTTGCTTTTTCTCCAACTGGATGAATCGGCATAAACCAGATCACGTCTACGCCCAGTTTTTGAATTCGATCCAAATCCTGCTCTACTGCCTGAAAAGTACCTGCTTCGCTGTAATTTCTAACATATACAGAGTACATTACTTGATTTCTTAGTTCTAATTTTGTCTGAGTTGCCATAATCTCGCTCCTTTATTATATTTTATTTCCAGCTGTTAACTGGATTTCTTTCCTGTGAGATAGTATACCGCAAGTGCCGTTCGATGTGATAGATTTTCTTTTGCCAAAATTGAAGTAATATAATTTTTCACAGTTCCTTCCGTAATAAACAGGCGATTTGCAATCTCCTTATTCGAAAGACCTTCTGCAACAGCTTTGATCACTTCTAACTCTCTGGGCGTATATCCATCCTCATAGAAACCGTTCGCTTTTATTTCTGTATTCTTTGTCAGATTTTCAAGAATCGTCTCTTCCATCACACCTGTTCCATAATATACAGATTTGATCATCTGCTTTAAATGCTCCGGCGTATGATTCTTGATCAGATATCCCTTCGCACCACTTCGCAGCGCATTCTGTACCAAAACATCATCATCAAAAGTAGTCAGGATCAATACTTTTCCAAGATCATTTTCTACGATATATTTTGTTGCCTCGATGCCGTCCATCTCCGGCATTTGAATGTCCATCAAAAAGACATCCGGTCTGGTTTTTTTCGCAATTTCTATTGCATCCCTTCCATTTGAAGCACACCCAAGCACTTCAAATTCTTCATCTACACTCAAAATAATCCGCATTCCGTCTCTGACAAAGTCACTGTCATCCGCAATAATTACTTTAATCTTTTCCATACACGTTCTCCATCTTACAAAGGCAATAATATATTGATCGTAAATCCTGCCTCTGATTCAAAATCTAAAATTCCATTCACTTCTCTGACTCTGCGCCGCATGCCAGAAATTCCCATTCCATCTATAATATTACTGCATCCCACACCATTATCTGCAATACTGCATCGCACCATTTGATTCAGTATATGTATCTTGACATCAATTTTGGTACATTTGGCGTACTTCATAGAATTTGACACTGCTTCATAGGTATTATCTAAGATGATTTCCAGATACTTTTCTGGTACTTTCTCCAGTTCGCCCTCTATAAGCAATCTGGCATTTACCCCTTTCTTCTGACAATCCTCACACAACTTTTCTAACTGTAAGATTGCCAGTTTATATTTCTTCGGTCTTTCTTTTCTTAGAATCGCACGAATCTCATCCATACCTGTTCGCAGCTGCTCGATCACTGCCTGTACCATTTTTCTTGCAGTCTCTGGTTCTTTTTCCATCAAAATCTTAACTGCCTCCAACTGGTACACGGAACCGTTGATGTTATGTCCCAGTTTGTCGTGGAGCGTCTGAGAAAGCTGTGAGCGCTCTTCTAAAATCTGATTTTCTGCCATGAGAAGACTCTTTTGAATCTCTTCCTGCATCTCATATTCTCGCTGATACAGGTTCCGCTTCAAATGCTGTTCTGAAATCGTATCTTCCATCGTCTGCTTTCGATAGGATTCTACAACAAAATCATGCTGAATGTAAATGATACATAACAATAATATGATCATTGTCTGTACATATACATCCATTCCAGATGGAATAAAAGCTGCCAGAATCGGTACAAAATACCAGGTAATCCGCGGTCTGACATAAGAAAAAATATCGTAGCAAAGAAGAACTCCCAGCACGAGAACCTCTCTTCCGATCTTCTGCATCATGATCAGCAATAATATCACAGAAATCACATAAAAGAAAATCTTTTTGCGTTTTTCTGCCAGTTCTCTTGCTGCCGCTGTTCCAAGAAACAGCGCAAGAAACAGGAACATCTTTGCAGATGTCCCTGTTAATAAAGCCTGTGACAGTACAATATATATTTCTACAATAGCTAACAATCCGATCCGAATTGCCATGAAATAATTTTCTCGAAGCTGCTCCTTCATGGTCAGTTTCCTTTCTTCTACGCTTCTGTCTTCTGCATTTTTAGTCCTACACTGCCCACACTTATAATCACGATCAGGTAAGCTACTGTAACATATAATAACACAGAATATGCGCCCTTGTCCCCTGTCAATAACATTTTGCTAACATTCATAAACCAGCGCTGCGGCATCAGATAAGAGAGTGTTTTCAGCGTCAGACTCGTATCGTCTAGTGGAAAATACAAGCCTGCAAGCAAGGCCGAAATACTCCAGATTGCGAATACCGCATAATTTGAATTCATTACATCTCCCAGCAAAATTCCAACTAAAAAGCTCAATGTACTAAAAATCAACCCAAGCAGAAAGATAACAAGCAGAAAATCCAGTTTTGGAATCCCAAAATCCATATTTTTTCCTGCAAATAATCCCATTGCCAATACAATCGTCTGTAAAAAGCAGATCAGAACCACCACCACAAATTTTGAGAAAAAGTATGTTCTGGCGCCAATTTTTGTCAGCATCATTCTGGTAAATACTTTTTGATTTTGCTCTTCAATTACCGTATGTGCAACAATAACCCCACAAAACAGAAATCCTAATGTGATGATTGCAAATGCATATCCGATCACGGAACTCTGATTAATCTGCTCTTCTGTCAATTCGATTTCATCTTGTCCTGCCAGACTCACGACTTTCTTTTCCGGCATCTGGGATGAAATACTATCCAGCATCTCTACAATTGCATTTGGATCATTTCCAACAATCATTTGTGCCTGTTTTATCTGCTCAAGCAAATCTGTAAATTCATTTTCAAATAATTCCTGTCTCTCATCCTCCGACACATCATACATCTGTATCCCCGATTGCCAGTCACCGTCCATGACTGCCTGCTCAAAATCTGTTTTCAAATACAGCAATACACCCGCTCTGTCATCGAACGCATCTTTCTTTGCCTGCGCCAGTACTTCTTCTTCTGTCATATCGCTGACATCACATCGGCATACAGAAAACATACCTGTTTCTGCCAACTTTTCTAACACATATTCAGCCAATCCTGAACCAGAGGCATCATACACTTTTATAATATAAGTCGATGTATCTCCATAATAAATTGCCTTTTGTTTACAGTCCACCATCTCTATAACAGCAGCCTTTGTATTTTCATAATAGATATCCTGTTCCGTTTTCAGATTCAAAATAAAGGTAGAAAGTAATGGCGTTGCCAGAAGGAAAAATAAAAGTCCTTTATTTCGTAATAACAATTTCAGATTCATTTTTATCAGAGAAATCATGCTCTTCCCCTCCTTTTGATGCTACTCACAAAAACAGTAATTACTGAACAAACAATGGTAATAACTATCGAAGAAAGAATTGCACTGCTTACATACTCACTGTGTCCCATACAAGAAAGTTCGACCAGTGCCCTGTTTTCATAGTAAATCGGTGATATCTGTTTCAATGTATCTGATATCGCAGAATACATATAAGTTTCAAAACTGCCTCCTAAAAATCCCATACACCACACTGACGTAAACACTACAATAATTGTAATCGCCAGATTATTGGAAATCTGATAGATCATCAAACCATATGAATTTGCCGACAATATGATCAGAAATATGATCAATGCAGAAAGCAGTGGATTTCCCCAATGTATCTCAAATAAAATAATCGTCAGGATCGCGGCAGCTCCCATTCCAACCACCACAGTCATTGTAGTTGGAATCAATTTTCCCAGATAAATCTGCAGATCTGATAAATTTGATATCTGAAATTTTCGTTCAATCCCATACTTTTTCTCGTTACTTAACACACCTGTTGCACAGATCAGCCCGCACCAGCAAAAATAGACAATATATATAATGCCATAATAATCTTTGGAATCAATTGCAGGGAGAGACTCTAATTTTTCAACAGGTAATTGGATCTCTGATTCATAGGAACCATTCAGCATTTCCAGAGATGCGTTTGTATTTTCACGCATGATTCTGCTCAAAAAATACTCCAGTGTAATTCCTTCTACTTCGCAATCCGCACTTTCATACACCACGTACTCTGTTTCTTTGAACTCCACAAATCCTGCGAGCCCATTATTTTCAATCAGATCTTTCGGTTCTCCTTCCGGATACTCATGAAATAAAATCTCATTTTCTGCTCCCGCCTCTTTCATTGCAGTGATATATTCAGAAAAAACGCTTTCTTTTTCGATTCTATATCCTACTTCAAACGCATCCACACCTTCATAGGATTTCATCAACTCCGCAAATGCACTGGATAACATTGCAATGACCAAGATCGGACCAAGCAACAGGATAACCAGACTCCATTTATTTCGGCACATCAGCTTAAAATTATTTTTTATCATATATCGAATCATGTTCTTTCCCTCTCATTACTCTGCATAATCTCTCAATTTTTTTCCAGTCAGAGAAAGGAACACTTCTTCCAGCGTAATATCCTCTTTACCATTTGATACAAGTTTTTTCAGTTCCTCGCTTGTGCCGCAGGCAATAATTTTTCCGTTATCCATAATGGCAATTCGTGTACAGATTGCTTCTACTTCTTCCATGTAGTGACTTGTATAGATTACGGTTGCGCCTTTTTTGTTGGACTCTTTGATTCTCTCTAAAATAAAGTTTCTGGATTGCGGATCAATCCCCACTGTAGGTTCGTCAAAAATCAGAAGCTCTGGTTCATGTCCAATCGCACAGGCAATATTGAGTCTTCGCTTCATACCACCTGAAAAGTTTTTTGCAAACTCCTGCTTTCGATCCAGAAGTCCTACATATTCTAAAGATTCGTTTCATTGTAATCGTTGCAAAAGCAAAAAAGAAAACTGCCAGGATACCGATCATA
>CAZUVY010000026.1:0-11889 GCA_964623905.1 uncultured Faecalimonas sp. | reverse complement strand
TTTCATTGTAATCGTTGCAAAAGCAAAAAAGAAAACTGCCAGGATACCGATCATAATTCCGGCAATCCTGATTTCTGTCATCAGATAATGTTTTACGTAAAAAATACTCCATACACTGACTACACATGTTGCCACCGTTGCAACTGACATGATTCGCTCAATCCAAAGAACTTTCTTCGGTTTATTTCCGACTCCCATCTGATTTGTCTTGATGGACTGTCTCTTCTGAATCAGAATCTTTGCGAAATAAAATGCGTAAAATAGACCTAAAATTAAAATAGCTATGATTTGATAAAACATATCTTCCTCCTACTCTGTATTCTTTCATATGAATACTTGTTCATATGTTCATATAATCACATTTGTTAGCATTTGTCAATAAAAACAGGAAAAATTTAGGAGAGGTACGACTCATATGAGTCGCCCTCTCCTTAGTTAAGACTGCTTATTTCCTGACAGCCCCATCTTTTTTCTAACTCCACCATGCAATCAAGAAGTTTATTGTAGTAAACAGATTGCAAAGACAATGAAATGTCATCGATATATAAACATTTCTTTTTCGATAAGTGATAAGTGCAACCACGCCAAATGTCACAATTCGAAATAGGTTTCCAAATGGCTGCCAAAGATGATACAGCGAAAACAGAATCGTCACTATCACTACGGATTTCCATTGCAATCGTTCCAATTTAGAAGTCAGATAGCCTCTAAAAAACAACTCCTCTATCACAGGTCCGACAAACGAATTCATTACCAAAAACAAAATACTTGTAAAAAGCAGTAATCCTTTTGAACAGGAGCGCACCAATCCCATATTTGTCCAGTCAAAATAGTTCGGGGTTCGCTGTCTGACAAGCTCTGCGATTGGTGAAACAAGCATTTCCTCAAGTGGAGTTATAGTAACGCTCATAAGACCAGCAAAGCAAAATAATCCCAATCCGTACAATAAAATCTTTTTCTGATCCATTTTTTCATGATATACGAATGCCGGTTTTAAAGAATATTTCCCATATTCTTTTTTTGACGCGCTTAAAATAACACCCATCTCAAATGGAAACAAAATTAACATAGTCATTACATAAAACAAAGCAATTGACGGAATTCCTTGCCAGTGCAAACCAATTATGATGTATGCACCTGTTGTAATCAATGTTGGAATAAAAATAAGAGCACATACCTTTCCAACGGATAATTCTTTCTTTTCTAGTAATTTTTCCTTCATACCTTCAACCTCTCTTTCTTACTTTCAGTTGAAGTATAAAGTCTGTTGTTTCCCCCAAGTCAATCGCCAGTTTTGTATTTTTATTCTTTTAACGGAATCCAGATTTCATAGAAATTTCGTTCTAAATCTTCTTCCATCGTAAGAAACCGAATAAATATGTATGCAATTCCAAGGAAACTAACCTTGTTTTGGATAGCCCATGCATTTCCTTTGACGAACATCTCTTCCATCACGGAATTATCATCACTGTCTGCCTCCAAAATAATATGCGCACATCTTCCGCTTTCTAAAAACATCCCCTCTGCCTGCATCTCATAATCTGCTTTCTTTACAATACACATCTGAGATCCAGTGTATCCATGCTCGTCAAATGCAATCGTACGCACCATGTTAGACAATATATCTTCTTTTTCCAAATCCAGACACTGCAGGACTTTATCTTTATATTCTTCAAAAGATACCACACTGTCCATTGTTTCCTGCACTTGATAAATCGGAAATTCTCTTATTTCAAATTTCCCCTGCTGCTCTATGGCTTCCTGATAAAATTCTTTTGTTTCCTGCAATCTATTTAATATTCGCTTCATAGCTGCTATGGAATCTTCCATCTTAGCTATCTGTGCTTCCATTTTTGTAACATATCCAGATGCTTTCTTTTCCATGGAGAGCTCTTTTATTTCGCTTGCAGAAAAACCTCGTTTCTTATAAAAATCAATCGCCAATAATCGAGAAACATCGTAAAAATCAAACTCTCTGTATTGACTAATACGATTTCTTTTTGGCTGTATAAGCCCGATCTCTTCGTAATATCGCAGCAATTCTCTCGATACTCCCAGATTTTCCATGACTTCACTGGTCCGGTAAATATCATTTAGCCCTGCCTTTTCCATCTGATTAATATCTTCCGGCATGGTACTTGGAATCTCGATCTTTCTTTTCTCTTTCACTCTGCGCTTATCCGCTGGTCTGAATGCACCTTCCGGAATCAGCCAGGTCTTTCCTTTTTTCACCGCACCTGCGATTCTTCCATTTTCACAATAATATGCCACCATTCTGCTTGACAAATTCCAGATGGCTGCAATTTCAGAAGCTGATAAATAGTTCATTTTTATTCTTTTTCCTTTATACTAAATTTCTATCCTGTCTGCATTATCTTTCAGATATCGGAAACATTTAACCTTTCTGCTCTTATCAGTTCCAACATATATTCCGCAAACTTCTGTGCTTCTTTCGCATCTACTTCCATGTCTGTATCTGACTCATAGCATCTGATTGCTTCTGTCAGGATTGGATGATATTGGGATTCCAGATTTTTTAATCCCCATTCACCGCCTTGTTTTTTCGAAGTAACCAAATTGTCTTTCAAATAAGCTGCAACTCTGCACAAATTTAAAATAATATACATTGGATCTTCTAAAACATCTTCTTTTGCTCCTTCAATGTCACACCAAATGCTATCTAAATAATCTTTTTTCGGAACCGCACTGAAAACCGCAGAAACAGGTTCTCCATCCAGAACGATGCCACAATGATTTGTGATTGTAAAATGTGCTGCCAGATCTTTATCCGTGCCTTTCATCTTAGAAACATAATCCATCGGTTTCTCCAGAAACCACTGTAAATGTATTTGAGAAAAATGCAATTCAAATGGAGTCGGATAACAAAATTCCTTGCAGTATTTTTTCTTTACTACACTTAATTCGATTCCTTTTTTGGAAACCATTGCATTTAACGCTACCACTTCTTTCATAAATTCCAGCTTCTGTTCGTCTGTAATATCATCTTCCACTACATTCAACAGATCAATGTCACTTTTTTCCGGATTAAAACATCCCATTGCCATGGAACCATGCAAATATACTCCTGTCAGATTTCCTCCAAATATCTCTTTACTTCGCTTTGTCATTCTGTCTAGAACATTCTGATAAAACATGTCCTCACCTCCGTAATTACCTCTTATCGTCACATTTTTCATTGTAAATGTCAACACAAAACAGTTCTTACCCAATAATGGATTTCAATTTTTCTGATTCTTCCTCGATCACTTTTTTGTCGATTCTTTGAAAAAGAATTTCGATTTCCGGTAACTGATATCCTGAAGCCACCTGTTTTCTTTCCCATTTTTGATCAATATTCAACCATTTGCATACTTTTTCAGAAGAAAATGGAAGGAATGGATACAGGAGAACTACCAAATTTGCAATAATCTGCACGCACTGATACAGTGTATTTTTACATGCATCTTCTTTCTCTGTTCTGGTAATCCAAGGCTGCTCTGTATCAAAAAACTTGTTTGCCGATCTTACAAAATCAAATATCTCGCTAAGGGCATCTTTGAACGCTCCTTTTTCTATCAGTTTTCCTGTAGTTGAAAACAATTTTTCTATTGTCTGATCTATTTCTACATTCGTACTGCCCTCCGGAACAGCACCATCCCAGTATTTTTTGATAAAAGATAACGAACGGTTAATAAAATTGCCGTATGCACCCAACAACTCGCCATTATGGCTGTATACATATTCTCTCCATGAAAAATCTGCATCTTTCTTTTCCGGACCGTTTGCCAGGAAGAAATATCGAATGGAATCCGGCTCGTATTTTTCCAGTAAATCTTTTACCCAGATTGCATAATTCTGACTCGTAGATATTTTTCTTCCTTCCAGTGTCAGATACTCACTGGATACAATTTGATCTGGCAAATGCCACTGATCGCCATTTCCTAGCAAAAGTGCTGGTAAAATAATCGTGTGAAATGGAATATTGTCTTTTCCATGTACATAATAGTGCTTTGCATCTTTACCCCACAGTGCCTGAAAACCTTCTTTTCTTTCCTCGGCTGCCACCTTGCTCGCAGATAGATAGCCCAGAACATTTTCTGCCCAGATATAAATTGTTTTATTTTCATACCCATCCTTCGGTACTGGGATTCCCCAGCTTAAATCTCGCGTCAATGCACGATCTCTGAGTCCTTCACCGATATATTTGTTCGTAAAGGCTATCGCGTTCCTTCTCCATCCTGACTGTTCATCCACTAATGCTTTCAATTGTTGTTCCAAATCTGAAATTGAAATGTATATATGCTGGGAATCTTTAAAACTTATCTTTTCTCCACATACTGCACACACGGGCTCTAATATCGTTTCCGGTTCCAACACAGCACCGCAGAAATCACATTGGTCGCCACGCGTATCTTGCCCACATTTCGGACATTTTCCCACTACAAAGCGATCTGCTAAAAATGTATCACATGCTTCGCAGTATGCCTGCGGAACTGTTTTTTCATACACATACTCGCTTTCATATAGCTTTTTATGAAAATCCCTTACAAAACTTTTATGTTCATCAGATGATGTTTTCGTATACACATCATAACTAAATCCTAATTTTTCAAAACATTCTTTGAATTCTTCATGATAAAAATCACTGATTTCCTGCGGCGTCTTCTCTTCCTTTTTTGCGCGAATTGCAACAGGTGTTCCATGGCAATCACTTCCAGATACAAAATATACTTGATCTCCAACGGCTCTGTGGTATCTGGCCAATACGTCTCCAGGTAATAATCCAGCAATATGTCCTATATGCAAAGAACCATTTGCATAAGGCCAGGCACCGCCTACTAAAATTTTTTTCATAATACATACCTCATTTCTTGTTTTATAGTGATAACTTAGTTCAAATAATCGTTAAATTTGCAAATAAAAAAGCCCTCCTCTCTGAAAAATCTCTTTTTCAGGGACGAGAGCATATACGCTTCGTGTTACCACCCTAAATTCACTTATGCCTCACGACATAAGCCTTATCAACTACGGATGAGAAATGATTCATCGATAGTCTATCACTGTAACGGGTGAATCCGTCGTAGCCTTGGTTCTATAAATAACTTCGGTACGCAGCTCCGAGACCATTTTCAACAGTTCCTTCTGTATCAGCTCTCACCAACGCTGACTCTCTGTGACATATCTAACTATCTACTCTTCTCTTCATTGCCTTTGCACGGTATTATAGCATGCTTTTTCCATTTTTCAAGTAAATTTTAAAAATTAATTTCTATATCCCAAGAATCTCCTTCTTGCTATATTCTCCTGACAACTTGGCAGAATCCTGCTACAAATATGCCGAATCTATATATTTCCTGCTGTGTATTTAAACTATACTGTTCTTAACACAAAAACGTTTTTACACAAAATAGACCGGAGGTACAGTTATGTTGATTTTACATATCTTAAACATGAAAAACTTTTTACACACGATTAATGAATGCGAAGATGAGGTATGTCTTTTACACAAAGATGGCAGTAAGCAAAATATCACCAGACAATATTTTATTCAAAATGATCTATTAAAACAATTTCATGCCAACAAAGATTATTTAACACTAAAATTGCTTATTAAAAATCCAAAAGACCATTTTCGTATTTCCTGCTATTATTGCGGCGATTGCTAAGATGAGCCGCTTTGAGGCTCTCTTAGTAATTTCTTACCCAATAATCATAATAAACTCGATTTTTTCCTTTTAATGGCTCTTCACATTTTTCAAACTGCATTTTCTTGAGTGCGTCAATCCTTTCGATTGCATAGACAGGTGCTTTTGTCGCAATCTTTTCGCAGTCAAATAGTTCATAAGCTGCTCCTACTATTGCATCAAATATCCCATACAGAGATTCAGCATTTTCGTAATCACTTCTCACATCTACTCTCAACAGCCCTGTATTATTGTAGTAATCCTCCGCCATTCGATTGAATATTTCGATTGTTCCGATTACCACGTCACTTCTCTTATCAATAATGGAAAAGCGTACATATACTTTGTTACTATATTCCCACAGCCAGCATTTGATTGCCTCTTGCATCCCTTCTCTGGTTGTATTATAGAAGTTAGTTCCATTACAATTGTCGCTGTTAAAAAATGGCAGTGCATTTTTATCACTATACACTTTTAGCAGCGCATCCGCATCCTCCATCTCAATTAGTCTTAGTTTAAATCTGTCATTTTCCAGCACAGGACATTTTTCATATACCTTCATTTTCTGTCTCCTCCTTATATACCATCTGTATTTCCATACAGGTTTGTAAAATTCGTTCTCTTATCTTTCTTGGTTCGAGGATCTTGACTTGATTTCCAAAAGAAAGAATCACACCAAACCAGAATATCTCATGTTCTGGCACTGAAAAACAAAATTCAAAATCTCCATTTTCAAATTCTTTTGTAATCTGACCGTTCAAATATTCTCTGCATTTTGATTTCAGATTGGCTTTCCCCCGAAGTCTTACATTGACAATAGGACTTTTATCCTCCATTTTACTGATTTCGGAAAGATTATGTACTTTTGTATTTTTTCTCTCTGTCATTTTCAGGGCATCCATACGGACCAGTTTGAACATACAGTAATCCTGATATTTTTCGTAATACCCTATCAGGTACCAGTTATACCACTTGTATTGCAGCTGAACTGGTTCTACCTGCATCTCTCGCATTTCATCATGACTGTTTGTATAAACAAATTGAACTATATGTCCTTTCTCGATGGCCTCTTCCAGCAATTTCAACTGCCCATTGATTTTCTCGTCTTCCCTTGCCACACTAAAATCAACGGAAATTCTGTTTTCTTCACGCTTTTTTAAGCTATCTAGTTTTGCAAGAGTCTGCTCCAGATTTTTACTTGCATATGCACTTGCCATGCCTTTCAGCGCAGTGACAATCCAATCATATTCTTGATTTGTTGCCGCTTGTTTTTCCAAAACATACCCTTCCATGATCTGATATCCGCCATCCGCGCCATAAAAAGATTGAATCGGAATCCCAGCCTGATCCAAAGATTCCAGATCTCGCATGATGGTTCTGGAAGAAACTTCAAATTCCTCCGCCAGTTTTTGTGCTGAAGTCCGACCATGATTCAACAAATATACAACAATTCCCATAAGACGATCAATTTTCATAGATACTCCTCTCTGCAATTGTTACAAGAAAGGAGGAAAAGAACGACTTTCTTATAACATAACAAAACAACTATGACACCATTATGTCATAGTTGCTTCAAATAAGGAATTATTTTCTTGTTTTTGGCTCTTCTATCTGCCACTATCCAAATTTCCAGCGGATAGTTGCTTGCTTTCTAGCTCTTCTATCCGCTTTTTTGAAATCTTCCGGCAGATAGTTGTTTGCTTTCTGGCTCTTCTATCTGCCTTTGGGAAAACTTCCGGCAGATAGCTGCTTGCTTTTCAACTCTTCTATCCGCTTTTGGGAAAACTTCCGGCAGATAGTTGTTTGCTTTCTGGCTCTTCTATCTGCCACTATCCAAATTTCCAGCGGATAGTTGCTTGCTTTCTAGCTCTTCTATCCGCTTTTTTGAAATCTTCCGGCAGATAGTTGTTTGCTTTCTGGCTCTTCTATCTGCCTTAATCTAAATTTCAGCAGATAGTTTCTTCTAAAAGAAGAAAACCCATAAGTTGTAGTACACTGTCATAAGTACGCAGAACAATAATGCATATGGTATAGTTTTTCGAATCATCTCGCCGATTGTGATTCCATAATACTCTGACGCAACCATAATGCAAGTATGTGTTGGTCCAATCTGACTTGCTGCATGTGTAATGCACATCAAATACACTACCAGTGGTGTTGTCACAGGCATCGCAGCAAATGCAAGTGGTGCTCCCATCGCGATTGCCCCACCTGAACCACTAATAATCGTAACTAAAAAGAACAATAATGCAAAAATCAAATATGTAGGAAGTGGTAGTCTCTGCATCATATCTGGCAAAAGTTCGAGCACACCTGTCTGTGCAATAAACTCTTTCAATACCAATACCAGAAATGTATTTAACAGAAGTTTCTTTTCAAAAGCAGACACAAACATTGGTTTTAACTCACTCCACTTAATGCGATAAACCACAAGACAACACAGAATTACAACCAATACTGCCCACACAACCTGCATTTTGAAAACCAAGATCAACAGTACGATTAACATTAATGACCACAAATGTTTAAAAAGATTGAGTACGTCCTTCTTTTTATCCGCACTTTCTGGGGTTCCAGGATCTTTTGGAATCTTGCGAAGACAGGCAAAGTAGCCAATCATCATAAGTACCACCACCGGAATCAACATGCCAATCACATATGCTGAAGTCTCTATCCCCGAGATATTCAACATTAAAAGAACACCTGTATAAGTAGGAAGAATGCTTTCTGGAATATGACGCACCCAGCTTGTCACAAATGCCTGCTCCTTCTTATCTAAATACCCGTCACTTGCATCTTTCACAATCTGACTGCACAAAACCATAGCTGCCGCCGCTGGAAGCAGCCCAATAAAAATAGCTGATCCCGCTGTATTAATTCGTCGATTATGAAAAATCCCATTCAGATCTTCCTGCGCAAGTTTTAACTGACTTCGCACATCTAACACCCTCTGAAAAAATGAGATCAGATAAAATGCTACCAATACAGACAGCGAAGACCATGTCGTAATAACCGACACCACATGACCTCCCGCTTCTATCAATGGGATTCTATAAAAAATAATTGTAAGCAAAAGACCACCCAAAATCGCCTGATATAATGGACGGCGGATTGCTAAAAGAACAATGATTGTCAAGAAAACGATTGCTAAAAATAAAACTTTCATCTCTGTTTCCCTAAATCCATTCGTAATTGCCGCCAGTAATTGCAAGGCTAAGAAGCGTATCCATCTTTTCTATCTCTTCGCCTTCCAAAACCTGGATAAGTTTCGCAGTTTCTCTAAATTCTGTCAGATCATCATCCGGACCAATTTCCATATCGACTTCCTCAGCACAATATGGGCAATCGATCGTCTTCATAGTTTGCAGTGACAAAAATCTTTCGCCGCATCTCTCACACTGATAATATCCACACTTTTTTGTTTCATCTGGAACGTAATGCATTCTAATATCTCCTTCAAATATGTATTAAGCACAACCTTTGTGCTCATAATTGTTTTTAATATACACCTTACCCAAATAGTATGCAAGTAAGATTCCATTGCTGCTGTGAAGTAACGCACCCAAACCCGATACCGTGTCTGGCTATGCCAGATTGCTTTTCTTTAAAATCTATAAAACGATTCACATGAATCTTCCTATGTCCGCACCACTATAGTGCTTTTATCTCTTCTACGATCATCGGAACCGTTTTCCCGTTTGTATCAATTTTGATTGTATCAAGTTGCTGATACATCGGAATCCTTGCAATACTTCTCTCAATCACATCCTCGGTACGAACTCCACTTAATACATCCTGCAAAAGTCTGTCGCGAAGATTGTCTTCGTCAACGAGCAAAGAAATACATTTGATCACACATTGGGAAAAATTCAATTGCTCGATGATCGCATCCACGATTGACTGTTCATGCATGACCCATGCCAAAATAACATTTTCATAAGCCGAACAACATAAAAAATTATTGAGCAGATAAGAAATATTGTCCAGTACCATCGCTTTTGTTTCTTCCGTCACCTGAAATGGGCTTGCATCCCAGCACCAGTCACCATCCAGAAAAACACATTTTGGCAGATCCTTTTTCAATTGCTGACAGACCGTTGTTTTTCCAACGCCCATCGTACCTCCGATCAAATATAACGTTTTCATTTCTTTCTCCTCCCCTGTAATACAGAATCCCTTTCATAACTAGAAGATTCTTTTATTTATTTGCAAGATAATTTGCACCCCAATTGCACAATTCATCCAAAATCGGTGTCAAACTTTTTCCAAAATCAGTTAAAGAATATTCTGTTTTAGGTGGTACAACAGGATATACTTTTCTATCAATCAAACCATCTTTTTCTAATTCTCTTAATTGCTGTGCCAACATTTTATCCGTAGCCTGAGGCATTCGTTTATGAAGTTCACTGTATCTAAGCGTTTGATTCATTAAGTGCCACAAAATAACAGCTTTATATTTTCCTCCAATTAATTGTATGGTCACTTCTACTGGGCAGTTAAAACCACAACATTTTTTCTCCATATAATTTCTCACTTTCCTTTTGGGTAGTATATACCTAAAATGTGCGTTCTTGTTAATTTGTCTATTATAGCTATAATTATAGTATAGGTCGACCGTAAATACAATGTAAAGGAGTTATATCAATATGAGTTTATTAGATATTGCAAAGAAAAGATGCCCCATTGGCAATCATTGTTTGCGCAGACCACACGAAAACATGGAAACGTCCTTTTGATGGAAAAATGACGACAGATATTGATGCGTCTATTTTAACAGATCACATGATACTAGAAGCAACCGAATTAGGACTTGGCTGCGTATGGATATGTTATTTTAAGCCAGATGTACTGAAAAAAGAATTTGAATTACCAGAACATTTAGAACCAATAAATATTTTAGCTATCGGATATGGAGCAGGTACACCTGCTAATCCAGAAAGACATTCCGCAATGCGTATTCCTATGAATGAATTAGTATCCTTTGAATAGAAAAAAGGCATACCAAACAAAGGGCTTCCCAGTTTGGTATGTCTTCTGCTTACAATAAATTAATTATGCCGATCAGCCCAAACATCCCAAGTCCAAGGCTTGGCATGCATATTCCTGGCAAATCGTAAAACAAGTCATATTTTACAAAACGAAGTAAAATGCCGATAATCATAAATACGATCGGATTGAGTAACAGGCAGAACCAAGGCACATTAAGGCTGCCATTTATGATCGCAATTACAACAAGCACCGTTGTAGCTAGTGTAAGAACCAAATAAAGAATCAAAAATGGTATCTTTATTGTACTGTACATTTTATCTATGATTACAACAGCTTGCTCTTTATCCGAACTGCTTTTATAAACAATAGGCAAGAGACAGAGAAATGCATGTATAAAAAATCCGCCCATAGATCCCACGAATGTAACAGGTTTCAGTACCATTCCGATAGTTCCACCTATCTGCTCGCTAAGTGACCAAAGGCCTACAGCATATAATGGCACAGCTATCATCACAACCAGAACAGACAGTTTGAAACGCCATTCGCTCATATATTCCCAATTGCTATCTATAATTCTATTTTCCCCAAGTTTCTTGTTGTTTTTTCCCTTTAGCTCCAACAGCATGTCTGCCATTGCACAGAGTATTCCTCCTATTAAACCCAAAATCGATAATGTCATATACATATCCTTTTCCTCCATTTGCTATCATATTAGCGCATCTACGTAAAAACGACTGACACACTTGTGCATTACTTGATGTTATATTATAATTCCATTAAGTCAAAAACAATAGCATCACGAGAAATGATACATTTTTCGTAATTTGTGCCATGCTATTTTAACCGTGTTTCCAACTATAGCATTATCACAGAAAGAAGGTATATTTGATGTATTTTGAAGGAGTCGAAAAAAATCAAACAAGACTTTTGATTATAAACAGCCTTTTAGAACTTCTTAAAAAAAGAGACTATTCCTCTATTACAATTAATATGATCGTGAATCGTGCCAATCTTGGCAGACGTACATTTTATCGTTATTTTAAAACCAAAGATGATACTATGGAATACATTGTTGAACTTTTGATGGATCAGTTTTCAAAAACACTCCAAAACAATCATGCCTCTGATCTTGAAAAAGTGACTATTTCTTATTTCCAGTTCTGGGAACAATATATCGATATTCTGCTTCTTCTAAAAAAGACTCACATCCTTTATT
>CAZUVY010000025.1:0-36073 GCA_964623905.1 uncultured Faecalimonas sp. | reverse complement strand
ATGTAGCAATAATCGAACCATATATCCAAAAGATTACCAAAAGAATCAGCAAAATAATAATACCTAAAATTTTTCTCTTCTTATGTTTTTCAAAGAACTTCACAATAAGTTCCCCCTTAATCCTTAATCACTCGTCCGGATAAATCGTCTTTCTTTCGATTTCCATAATAACCATATCCGTATCCATAATAGTTTCCGTAGTTCTTGTATCCATATCCATAGCCATAACCACTGCTTTTACGTGATTTATCTGCATTAAATACAGAACCGATAATCTTGATTCCACTCATACTAAGTGCCTGCACACCATTTCGGATCTGACCTTTTTTTGCATAATCCTGCTTCACAACATACAGCGCCGCATCTACATATTTTGCAAGTGCAGCTGCATCTGCCAGAAGTTCCGCTGGAGCCGTATCAAAAATCACAATATCCGCCTGTCTTTCCAGCACCTTAATAAGCGCCTCCATCTGCTTTGTACCTAATAACTTTGCTACATTGCTATCTGGTTTTCCACCATACAATATTTGAAGACGTCCTTCAGACATCTCTGTTTCTGTTAGCGCCTCTTTGATTGTAACCTGATTCTTCAAAACAGCGCCAATCCCAGGATGCTCCTTTGACTCTCCCATAACCGATGCAACAGATGGATGACGTGGATCACAATCTACAAGAATCACACGTTTCCCCTGCTTTGCAATTGCCATAGCAAGATTTGAAGCAATCGTAGTCTTTCCTTCACCTGGAATCGAACTGGTAACTAGAAGTGAACGATGTTCTCCCTGTTCCATTTCTTTCATTACCTTGATACGTAGCTTTCGGATTGCTTCCAGATAAACGCGGGACACTCTCTCATTTTTCAGGTTCACTGCCATATTCATTCCCTTTTTCTTACGCTTTTTCAAGGCTACAAAAGGAACACTTCCAAAATCACTTAAGTTCACCGTCTGTTTCAATTCTTTTCTGGACTTCACTGTCTTTCTGGTCAAAACATAGACAGCAATGATTCCAAGTCCGATGATCGCACCCTTTATCGCTCCATCCTTCACAGAACCACGGACCGTATATTCTCTTCCTGTATCCTCTGGGATTCCTGTTTCATCCAAAACATCCATTTCAATCTGACCAATTACAAACTTTGCAACTTCTGGATAATGTCTAAGAGTTGCCTGAAGCAGGTTGTATGCCACCTGTGGATCATTTGCGTTCGCAGAAACAGTAAAAAAACTTGTTCCTTCTTCAACACTCATGGAAATTGTCCCCGGTATAACCTCTACCCCCATATCTTCTGCAATTGCATTTTGGAGTACTCCACTTTCCATAATATAAGGAAAAATCTCCGCCATTTGTTTTGCTGTTTCAGAGTTAACATAATCACGGTCATTCCCTACACATCTTACAGCAGTTGTAGCGGAAGCTACATATTGTGGCACATAATTTGATGTAACAGAAACATATTCTTTCAATCCAAAAGCAACTGTCAGACCAATTATAAGCCACCAGAACCTCTTTATCGCTTTCCAACCATCAAACAGTAACTCTGTTATATCAATCTTTTCCGGGGTATTTTCTCTATACTCATTCATGACTACTCTTCCCCTTTATTTCTTAAATTTGTATATTTACCATACTTCCCATACCCGCCATAATATCCATACCCATTTTCAGATATGTAATTCATTGTCTTTGCACCATTCAATACAACTCCCAATATGTTTGAGCGATGTGTACGAAAAGAATCCAATACTTCGTTTACATCTTCCGCCAATACATAATTTTGTCTTGTTACAAGCAGAACCGCACCTGAAATTTCAGAAAACACCTCTGCATCTCCTAGCAATCCAGCCGGTGGCGAATCAATAATTACATAATCCGCTATTTTAGCACAGACCTCTAATAACTCAGTCATTTTTTTCGTCTGTATCTTTTCTGTCGATGAAGAATAACAGTTCTTTCCTAAAATCAGATATAAATTATCAATTCTACTCTTCATAACCAAGTCTCTTGCTCTCGCCTTTCCCGCCAGATATTCTCCAATTTCTTGATTTTCTTCCGGATTTTTTTCAAAAATCATGAACTGGGATGGTCTGCGCAAATCTCCTTCAATCAGAATAACCTTTTTGGACTGTTCCGCCAATGAAATTGCAAGATTCGCTGCGACTGTAGACTTCCCTTCGTTTTCTGAAACACTTGTTACTACAACCGCTTTCTTAGCATATTTTTTCATTTGATAATCCACTTTTGTTGCAAGTTTCGTATATGCTTCCACAAACTTGAAGCTGGCAATCGGATTATTAATAAGCAGTGCTTTTTTACGTCTAATTATCATTTCCTTCAATGTTTTATTTTTGATTTCATAAGGAATAATCCCCAAACTTCTTGCATCCAGTTTATTCTCAATATCTTCTTCGCGTTTAATAGAATCTCGGAAATAAGACAATAAACCAAACACCAAAATCAGTGCCAGTGCTGTATATAAGAAAACTGTTTTCACTGCTCCAGTAACATCCAACGGATTATCTGGATATACCGGTACCTTTGGTTCCTCTAAAATATCCATTACACAATTCCCCAGTGAATAATAAGACACTTCTGTATAGTTATCCATCACTATATTCATGACTTCGATTGCTTCCCTGGATGTTTTTGCAGTTACTCGCAGCGAGAGCAGATTTGTCTCACCAAATATATGTGTTGATAACTGCGCATCTATCGTTGAAACTCCCATCTTCTGACATATAATTTTTCTCATGGTATTACTCTTTAAAATAGACTCCAGAGTTTCTGCCATTTCATACACAGCTCCCCAGTTATTATATGCATTCGAATCTTCTCTCGATGCTACAACAAACGTTGCCTCTGCTGTATACTGAGGAACATATCTTGCATTGACAACTACACTTGCCAAAAGTGCAGCTCCTACCGCACCCAACAAAATGACCCACCAGTTCGATAAGATATCATGAATCAACGTAACCGGCTCTATTTTATTATTTTCAAATCCTGTATCATTTCTCATTTTTAGTCCTCCACCACTACATATAATGTAGTCGATGCCGTGATGTTATCTGATGATGTATAAGAATACACCACTTTGTAAACACCTACTTTTGAATAATCTACATTTGATTGTATTGCTACTTTGGACGCGTTGATATTCTCCGGTGTCTCTGAGCTTCCAAATATATAGGATTCGTTGTTACTACCTATACCTTGCAAATATGAAGACAGGTCAATCTTCTGATCCAGTGTTGTATATACGATATATTCCCGGAGTAATGGATAAAACTTACCCGCTTCTGTGCCATCATCCAAAAGAACCAACTCAAGCGGAATAACACAAGAATCTCCTGCACTGTTATTTACCTGAAGTGTAATAGAATATATTCCTGCCTGAGCCTTATCCATAAGCGTCCCATAGGTAACTCTTACTTTATTAGATAAATCTCCATCGATAAAATCTGACGCTATAATATTCCAATCATATTCGCCCATATCGAAATCACGAACACTCAGCCTCAGTGGGTTTTTCAAATAAATCCTTGGTGAAATATAACCTTCATATCTAACTGTCCTTTCGGCAGTTCCCAGTAAGTTTGCATCATCAAATACAATATATTGAATTGTTCTACATCCTTGGTTATCAATACGTGACATCGAAGCAATTTGAATGCGCTCTGTCAGATCTCCATCCTCTTTATCCACTGCGGTAACCCCCTGCAAGAGTTCTTCACTTGTTGCTTCTTTTCCTACTACGATTTCTTCTTCTTCAAAACTAATAACTGGAGCATTTTTATCATCCATTAACATCGATTTTGCTGTATATACTCCAAAACACGCACACGCTCCTACGAAGAACAGACAAACAATAATTCTTACTTGTTTCATAATCTCCCTCTCCTGTCTATCTACCATTCACTTTCTTCAAACGGTATAAACTCAAATCGAATCGTCGGTTGATTCTGACAGATCCTTTTCGGATTCTCTTCAAACAACACTTTTAAATATTTTTCGGAATAGTTTTCTGCCATACTTTCGTATGCATCTAATAAGTAAGGGGTTCTCTGGTACGGACTATGTGCGTCGCTTGCTATAACACTCACCAGATTATGTCTCAATAATCTATTGGCAGTAGCATACGAACGTCGTCCAAAACGTCCCACAAAACTTCCCTTATTTAGTTGAGTTAAATATCCTTTTTTTCTCCATTTATATACAATTTCCGGAGAGTCCTGAACAAATTCATAACGCTCTGGATGTGCAATAATCGGATATAATCCAAGTTCTTTTACTTTTCGAAGCATCATATCTGCAAAACCTGGTTCCTCATCAAATGCAAATTCCACTAAGATATAATTACTTCCATTTATCGTTAGCAACTTTCCTTCCGAAAGAAGGTGTGGAACCTGCTGCGTCATAAACACTTCCATACCTGCATATAAAGTCAGATTGATTCCTTCTTCTGATAATGCAAGTTCTGTTTCTCGAAACAAATCTATATAATATTCATCAAAATAATTCCGAAACATGCCTGGAATATTAGCATGAGGAGTTGCGACCATAGCCTTCGTCCCGCTTTCTACCGCCATTCTAGCCATTTCTAACGTATCGTGCATATCAGCTGCGCCATCATCTATTCCTGGAAGGATATGTGTATGAATATCTATCATCTTATTCCTCCTGTGAGATATCCTAAACTCTATTTTTCTCAAAAATCTATCGCCATTTGGCTTGATTCTTCTTCATCTAATTCGGTAACCTTCGTTTCCATCACACGATATACTCTCTGACACATATTCAGCACACTTGGTCTGTGTGTTGTCACAATACATGTCTTATTCGGTCTTTTCTGTATAATATTACGAAGCACCTGTCTTTCTGTAGTCACATCCAACGCAGAAGTAGCCTCATCCAGCAGCAGAATCGGAGCGTCACGGAGTACAGCTCTTGCAATAGAAATACGCTGTGCCTGTCCTTCTGAAAGCCCCCTTCCACGTTCCCCCAAATTACTATTAATTGTGTCTGGTAGCTTTTCCACAAATTCCCATGCACATGCAATCTTCAATGCTTCTACAATCTCCTCATCCGTTGCATCTTCCTTTACCATACGAAGATTTTCTACAATACTCCCCGAAAGAATAGTATTTCCTTGTGGAACATATGCAAACAAGTGTCTTGTTTCTGCATTCATCTTCACTTCTTTTCCATTTGAGGCTACGACAACTGCTTTTCCGTTCTCCGGACGCACTAATCCTAGAATTAAACGAATCATAGTCGTCTTTCCTTCTCCAGACGGACCAACCAATGCAACAATTTCACCAGGACAAGCCATAAAATCAGAATCAGAAATCACTCTTGTCCCTTCTATATAAGAAAAATTAACATTTTTCATACGTACTTCGAATCCATCCTTCACATATTCATCAAAATCTGCGCTCTCAGGAATATGTACTTCTTTTGGGAGTTCAACCAATTCTCGAATACGATGTGCCGAAACAGAGCTATTTAAAAAAGATGGAATAATGGAAATCACTTTATTAAACGCTGATGATAAACTGCTTCTTTGTTGCAAAAACAGAGTCATCGTTCCATATGTAATATCTTTTGTCCACAATCGAAATAGACAATAACAAAAAGCAATCGTCTGTACGGCCGAACCAAGCAGTGACAGCCATATCCCAGTCTTAATCGAAAATAAATTGTATTCTAAACTGATCTTCTTAAATTTTTGCTGCCACCATCGCATCTTTTTACTATAATGAGGAGCAACACCAAATGATTTGATTGTGTCGAAGTTATAAAAAGCTTCTACTTCAAACGTCATCATCTCACTACTCAACTCACGCACCTTTTTGCCATAGTCACGTTGTTTTTTAATAATAAACCTGGATGATAAAAACAAAAATGGAGCACTTGCAAAAGCCAATACTGCCATCACTGTGTCATAATGCAAAATCACACAAAAAGTAGCTGCAAAGTTATAAATCGCAATCACAATCGTAGGCAACCAACTAATTGCATTTCCACTTACAGTTCCAATGTCTCCATTGAAACGATTCAGCACATCCCCGTTGGAATATTTACTGAGTGCAAGCCAATCAGCATCTACAATCTTATCAAAGATATCTGCTTGAATATCATTATTAATATCAATACTGAGCTTTGTCGAAATACGATTCAAAAGATTTCCAAACACAAGATTGAATATCGTACTTCCTATCATAATTCCAAGAAGTAATCCCAGCTTTTCCATTTTGTAACCTGTAATAATATCAATCAAATACTTACTTACAACACTACTGACAAGTCCCAATGAAGTACTTACAATACCCAGTATCGTGTAAAATGCAATTGCACCTTTGTATTTTTTACTATAAGAAAAAATCCATTTCCAATCATCTATAATCTCATAAAAAGTGCCATCTTTCCACCTGCGGATCAGAACATCTATCGATTCAAATCCCACTGATTTCTGATTATTTTTATTTTCTTCCATCCCTAGTCCTTTCTCAGCTCCTAAGTCAATCTACAATCATTCCAACTGCTTTCAAATTATCTAAAAACTCATAAATATCTTTTGTTGCAGTTTCTTTGTCGACATCAAAAACTTCCAATACCTTATTCACAATCTCATCTGGTGTCTCACACTCTTCCAGATGCTTCCAAATGAATCCAGCTACTTGATTTGTAGAAATAATACCATTAAAATACTGTACAGCCTTCCCAGTAGGAATAATTACCATCTCATCTACGATGTTTCTTTGTACATAATCAGGGTTAATTTTCATTTTCTTCTCGCTCCTTCTTTTCTAATAAACTAATATAACACTCTGTCAAATCACAGTAATATTGGGGCGTACCGCTAATATCACCTGTTTCGCTCACTGCTGCCGCTGCACAATATCCACATAGCGGTCTCATCTCACATACGTGACATTTCTTTGACATTTCAGATTCCCTTACGTGATTATATACCGAGTCCCATGCATATTGAAAGCCTTTTTCAAATACATTTATCTGGTGATCCGTTGTGAAGCTACAAGCACTCATAGTTCCATCATAATTAATCCAGTAGACACTATTTCCCGAACGACATCGATATCCTTTTTGGTAGACTTCTGTCTGTTTATATTCTCGAAGACTTTTCAGGGCATATTTTACATATTCTACATGTGCTGCACCATATCGCAGTTCTTCTATACGATACCTTGCCTTTGCAGCCTCTTTTGCTGACAAACGGTATCTAATATTGTCCAAATTATTGGCTCTGACCGGTGGAAACATATAATACCCTATCTCTATCGGTATATCTAGTTTCTGCGATATCCTATAAATCCGATCTAAATCACGTATATTATATGGAGTCAAACTACAATTAAATTTAATTGCAATGTTTCTCTGCTTTAATCGTTCTACCGCTTTCATGACATGTGTAAACCCATGCGGATTGCCACAAAGCGTATCGTATGTTTCGTCACTTGCTCCATATAATGTAATATTTAATCTTCTTGGCGGACTTTCTGCCAGCCAATCCGCAATCTCATCCGTAATCAAAGTTCCATTCGTATTAATAGAAAGAATGAAGCCCATTTTTTTTAATTCTAAATATAACTTTTTAAAATCAGGGTACATAAACGGCTCTCCCCCTGTTAAGAGCATAAAAATGGTTCCTGCTGCACTTGCCTGCCTTGCTATTTCAACCCATTCTTCCCAAGTATGCATTGGACTATGTGCTTCCATCTGCTCTCTTGTCATCTTTGCAAAACACATTTTACAATCCATATTACATAAAGGCAACAGTTCAATATTGCCTGCAATCGGTATTCCCGCCATATCTGCTTTGTTACAGATATTCTGTTCAATTGTATTTAAATGACTAAGTGGATTCATCGTCTGCCTCCTCCAATTTTTCTCTCAAAATATCAACTGCTCCTTTTTCTTTTGTACAACTCAAGTGGTACATATCAATCTTTGTGCCCATATGACTGATAATGTCCAATGCCTCATCTAGAAATTGTCCATCAAAAAAATTAATCGTCGTCTCACTGATCAACCACTTTATCTTTTGTTTCTCATCAACTACAGTAAGCATATCTTCTTTTGCCTGTGAAAGATATACAATTGCTCTTAGCGGAACCTCGACATTCAGACAAATATCAGAAGAACCGCAGATTGGCATTCCATATGCATATATACGCGCATCTTTTTCCTTTAGAATGGTTCTATCCCCGTTGGCCACAATCGCACCTTCGTATTTTTCCCATAAAGACGCCTGAGTTGATTTTCCTGTTCCAGAAGGTGCCGTGAACAAAATAGCTTGATTCTTCCATACAACAAAAGAAGAGTGTAAAACTATTGCTCGATGTTTTAACAGAACTTTTTCAAATGCCATTGCATTGAAAATGCAATAATTTTCCTCACGAAGAAAGGAATCCAGAAAAGTTTTATTTAAATAAATGGTCTTATGTGTTTCAAATTCCTTATAAAGCATACAAGGCTCACTGCAGCCATAGAAAAAATGTAAACGTTCTTCAAACATTCCATATTTATAAATTAGTTGCCAATCAGATCGATACACCAAAATTCCTTCCAACGGCAACTCTTCTACAAGACGGCAATGATATTCTTCATCACATACCCCACATGGTTCTGTAAGAAACTTCATAATATAGCTATTCCATGAAATCTCAATATCAGAAACAATACGTATTATAATTCCTGTGAAATTAAAATAATAATCCATGTTCCTCCCAATATAAAAATAAGAAGAAGTTGCCTTCTTCTTATTTATACATATTCATATATAAACTATCTGTAATTATGATAATTGAAATTTTTCAGCCTGTGACAAATCAATTACTGTATCATGGAAGATAAAACCATCCTTGTCTCCCTTTGGTGTACCATGTAATTCAGCATGCTGTTTGAAGTTTTTATCATTAGGATGCTGTTTTGACCAATTCTGTTTGTTGCATCCATCTACATATGCACATGCTTCAAACTGTGTATAGAATTTATCATCCTTTGCTTGTCCCACACCTGGATTAAACTTAACAATACATGCTGTCTGTTCATCTAAAAACATTGTAGTATACTGGGTATTAGTATGCCCCTTAGAAATACATTGCACCTGTGTAGGCTCAATATTAGTATATGCTTCTGCACAAGCTGCCACATATTGATTTGCAACAAATGTGTCCGCAAACATCATCGGTTTCTCATATCTTACTTTCTTCATTATAACTACCCCTTCCATTTACTCTTATATAACGAAAAAATATCTAAATTCAGATACTCTAATTATACTTCCATCAACGCAAATGTCAAGAACCCTATTCTAAAAAAATTAAATTTTCAAAAGATTCAAAACCAGAGTAAACTATAAGCGGTCTTGCAAAAAATGACGGTAACGTATTCTGTTTTTTCCTATAAGCCAAAACAAAAAACTATTTTCTTCTTACTATTTTACAAAACACGGTATACCCTGCTCTTACATACCTTCGAACCGGCACCACATTGATCCACACATGTTCAAAGAATTCCCACCAGAAATCTCCCGGACCGATCCATTTCCCTTTGCGCTTCACTTTTGTGACAAACGCAAAAATCTGTTCCCTTGCTACCGGTCCTTCAATCTCCTGCTGCGCATCTCCCACAATATAAAAGCCATCTGCTTTTACTTTCCAGATACGGTGCATGATAAACTGTCCATTCATTCGCTGATAGAAGACCATGTCTCCTTTTCTCAGCTCTCTGTCCGGCTTTTTAAAGCAAATAGTATCTCGTTGATGTATCATAAACGGTGACATACTGTTACCAGAAATTAACAAACTAACTTCCTTGCCCTGCTCTGTCAATTCACGCAAAGCCGATATATATTCTCTTGTATCTATTGTTCTCATAGAACGCCTCCACTAATCACCGTTGAGCACACAACCCATCATATGAATATTACTTTCCGCCAAATGCTCCATACCATTTAAGATGTGGTCTGCTTTTGCAAAATCTTTCTTTATGATAAATACTGCTCCCTCTGCATATTGTGCAAGTACACTCGCATCTGTAAGAAGTCCAACCGGCGCACTGTCAAGGATGACATAATCCACATGCTCCTTCAAGGAATCCACAACCTTTTTCATACGCACAGTTCCAAGCAAGTTTGCACCGTCTGCAACTGCTTTTCCCCCAGGAAGGAACAAAAACTTTGTTCTGTCACTGATTCCTGCGACTTCCCCAGAATATACACATTCCTGGAATGGAATATCTTTTTTCAGGAAATCAATCAGCCCCTTTTCCGCTTCAATTCCTAGAATCGCACTATCCGAAGGATTTCGAAGGTCACAGTCAACAAGTGCTACTCTCTTTCCTTCTTTTGCCATACTAAGTGCAAGATTCACGGCGATAGTACTCTTTCCTTCTCCCGCCAGAGCACTTGTGACCAAAATTACTTTGATTGTATTTTCTTTGGCACTTCTCTCAATTTTATTACGAATGATGCGAATCGCCTCTTCAAAATCAAATCCCACGGATTCGTTCAGAATATTTAAATGTCTTTCTACCTTTTTACTTCTCTCTTTAAAATGAACAAATGGTACACTTCCAAGACATCTCTGATTCACATATCTCGGACAATCTTCTTCTCGACGGACTGTTTTTCTAAAAGCTGCAACAAGCGCTGACCATACAAAACCAAATCCACCACCTGCAATCGCACCCTTCATTACCTCATTTTTAATGTTTTTCGGATTGTCAGGCTGAGTCGGAACCCCCGTCTCATCCAGCATATTCATATTCACTTTACCAACAATCGATTCCGAAATACTTGGATAATTGTTGATCACTGCCTGCAGCGTTGCGTTTGCTCTCTCCGGATTTGTATCTTTTACGGAAATGGTAAACAGATTCGTATCTTTCACGACACTTGCCTGAATACTGCCTGGAACATACGACATCCCCATCTCTGCAGCAGCGCGTCTTTGCAATACACCACTTGTTAAAATATGAGGAAATGTAATTGCCATCTGTTCTGCTGCCGAGTTATCAAAAAAGCTGGAACTCGTAGTAACGGAACCATTATTCTGTTCTTCTCTGATCGTAATCGTAAACGTACACGATGCTGTATAATATGGCACATAATTTCCATTTGCCCTCACACCTGAAACGGCAGCACCTACAATCGCAAGGACAAGAACATGCAGCCACATTTTACGGAACACTCGCAGAAAATCAACACAAAGAGTCAACAAGTCTATTTTCTGCAAATCTTCATTTTCCATATTTTCTTCTGGTCTATTCTGATTCTGACTCATTTCCTTCTCCTTTCACAACTTGAGTATAGTAATTTCCATATTTACCATACTTTCCGTACTTTCCATATTTTCCGTATCTACCATATCTGCCATAGCCGTATCCATAACCATATCCATATCCGTAACCGTATGAAAGAATTTCTTCCGCAGTCATAACATCATTGAAGATACATCCAAGCAGCCCTTCTCCGTAACCATTTAACATATCAATGGTATCATTAATAAATTTCACATTCGCTTTATTCTGTTTTACAACCAAAAGCGATGCATCCGACATACGCGCCCAGATTTCCGCATCCGAACGTCTCATCGCATGAGGACAATCTACGATAATGATATCCATCTCACTGCGCATCTTTTCCATAAATGCTTCCATATTTTCTGATGAAAGAATGTCTGCCACATGTGTTTTCTCTGAACCATTCATAAGCACCTTGTATTTACGCCCTTCCGGTGTAAAAATTGCTTCCGAAATATCTTTATCCGAAGAAATCATTTTGCCCCAATCCGGATAATTTTCACAAGAAAGCATCTTTCCAAGATCCATTCTTCTTAAATTTCCTTCGATTAAAAGTACCTTTTCAAAACGCTGTGCCATTGCTTCTGCAAGATTCATAGCAACCGTTGTCTTTCCTTCGCCGGAAACTGTACTTGTGACCAGAATCACTTTCGTATCATGCCTGCGAATGTGATACAGAAGCTTGGTACGAATCTTTTTGATTGTTTCTGTATAGTTGAATCCTACTGTTGGTTCTGTGATCAAGATCTGCTTTTTCTTGCCGCGCAGCAAATCTTTGATATTCTTATATTTCTTTTCATGCCCCAAAGTAGCATATTCTGTCGTATCCAGCTTTTCCGAAATCTCCTGTCTGTCCTTCACCGTATTCTTCATATAAGAAAGCAGTGCCAATAGTACCACCATGGCAAGCATCCCTGCCAGAAAACCCTGTTGGCAAAGGCGTTTCCCTTGCACCACTTCATTTGGTCCTGTCGGGAAAGAAGGTTCCTCAAAGATTTCTAATACAACTTCTCCAAGCACATCCTCTCCAACGGTTGGATAGCACTTCAACATTCCTTTTAAAAGTCGGAACGCATCTGCAGGAGATTCTGATGTCACCGATACAGTTAAGAGGTTCGTTTCAGGTACTACTGCAATCTTCACATCCCCGTTAAATGATTCCATTTCAAGATTTTCGCACACCAGACGCTTTAATACCTGGCTGTCCATGACTGACTCAAAAATCTCTGTCAGCTTCTGAATCTTTGTAATATTTCCATAAGGTCCTGTCGTACTTCCCTTTGCTGACACTACAAATGTTGTATGCGAAGTATAGGTTGGCTGATATGTAAGATGCGCTCCTACATAGATAAACAGTGCAGCTGCTATCCCAACGATCACAGCTACCCATAAATCACGCAATACATCACTCAAAATACAATATATATTAACCCTGTTTCTTCCTGTATTCTTTTCCACAATCTCATCCTCATCCTATGATCCTGTAACAACCACGATCAATCTGCTCTTTCCACTATTTCCTGTTCCTTTCACAGTATAATCCACATAGTAGACGCCTTCCTTTTTCACATCTACGCCCGACTCTACCGTCAATTCTCCCTCATCGCTTGCTCCCTGATAATAACGCTGCGGATCAAACGTACCATTTAGTGGAACATAAACCAGATAATCGGACAATGTAACGGTAATTCTCTCTTCTGACTTGTTGTAAATCTCAATCTCAATTGGTAGGTAAATGATGTTTCCGGCGCTGTCCATCACACGGTATTCTACCTGATGTACCCCCGGATTCGTCAGATCAATCGTTGTTTCCAAAGAATATTTAATACTGTCTGTCAAATCCCCATCCAGAGAACTTAGCGCCTGTACCCCTTCCAACAGATTGATCGTCTTTCCAGTTGGAAATCTCATCATATGCGATATCTGAAATTTCGGCTCCTCATAATCTGTATAGACCAGCTTTCTTTCCAGACGTCCCACATTTCCTGCCTCATCAATCACGGCATATCCAATCATTCTTGTATTTTCTTCTGTAAATGCTGTCATTTTCTCGATCACGACTGCATCACTGATATCTCCATCTTTATTATCCAGCGCCTTTACATCCGCTAAGAGTTCTTCCTCACTGGCACTTACGCTAAGGACCAGCTCCTCACTGTCACAGGTAATCACCGGCGCTTCATTGTCTGAAGTAATCTTACGGTATATCGTAAATGCTCCAAACACCAGTACTGACACAATAAACAACACCATACTTGCTATCTTAATCTTCTTCATCTGTACATTCCTTCAATCCATAACTATAAAATATTTTCCAGACAGATCACTGCCTCTTCTGAAATATCGCATTCCAGTTCATAAACCGGAACCTCCATCACCATCTGCTGGATCAAATCCAGTGCCTGCAATTGAAACTGTGAATTCCACATGTTCATGGTAATCTGTGATACCAGTTTCTTCACAGCCTCTGCAATCCCAAGTTTCCGTACCCTATTTTCTTTTGCCTGCTTTAACATCACAATCGCCAGTATTGGGAACGTTTCATTCTTGCATATTTGTGAGCTTCCACAAATCGGCCAGCCATGGGCATACCAGCCATCCTCTTCTCTGATAAGCAACGACTTATCGCCATTGATTGTTCTTGTTCCTCTGTATTGCTCCCAGAGATCCGCCTGTGTGGATTTCCCTGTTCCAGACGGTGCTGAAAAGAGTACCGCCTTCCCGTTCAGACACATATACGCCGAATGCAGGATCAGTGCCTCACTTCGGATCATCACCTTCTCCAAGGCCAATAATGATACAAATATCGTATCATATTTCAAAAGCGGCCCTGCCTGCGGATCAACAAAGACACGCACGCCTGCTTCTCCTTCTTCTATATATACTGCATAGGGCGCCGATGCACCTACAAAATTCAGTATCCTGCATTCTTTCCCTTCCGCAAGTAATATACGCATATTGTTCCGAAAAATCTCTCTCAAATCCGGATGCATCGCACGGAACTTTCTCTCAATCTGATCCAGTTCCTGCGAATACGCTATCCTGTAATATTTCTGCACCTTTTCACTTCTCATTTCAAAAAGGTGCAGATTTTCTGGAATCAACATATCTTCCGGCATCTCTGCTTCTATACAAGTGTGCCCGAATAAATACTGCTTTCTCATGATTCATTCTCCCATGGATTTTCCAAATTGTGCGCTTATCTTCCAACTACACCCTTGGATGAAACACATCATTCTTTCCTAACATTACCAGGTTTTATCTTTCTTTGTACAAACCACAAATCCTGTTTCTGTCAATTGATTGATAAATTCCCACGCGTCCTTCGTCGCAGTCTGCTCATCAATCTCATAATTTTCTAAAATCAGCGCAATCATCTCCTGAAAACTGTCTACATTTTCAATATTTTCCCAGATAAATTTCGCTGTTTCACTAAGCGTAATAAGTCCATTAAATTCTTGAGTTGTAACTCCTGTGGGAATCAACACACACTCCCCTGCAATCTCTCTTAAGATAAAGTCTTTTACAATTTTCATAAGTTCCCCATCCATTCACTACAAAATTCCGTAATAATGATACATCATATTAATTATGGGTGCAAGCAGTAATTCCAACGAAAAACTCCACTTGATGTTTCCCCGTAAATCCCCCATAATATTCATATCATTTATTAAGGAGGTTCCCTATGGACACTTTTTCAAGTACAACAAAATTAGAAGAACGCCTCGTCCTTTCTGCCACGCAAAAACGCATCCCTCTTGGGGGAGCATTTGAGCTTCTCCCGCTCTGCAACATGAACTGTCAGATGTGTTTCCTTCGCCTGACACCAGAAGAGATGAAGCAGCAAGGAAGACTTCGAAGTGCCGACGAATGGCTAGAACTGGCTGCGCAGGCAAAAGAGGCCGGCATGCTTTTTCTGTTACTGACGGGCGGTGAACCTTTCTTATATCCCGAATTTTCCAAGCTGTATCAAGGGCTTTGCAGGCTCGGTTTTATCATTACTATAAACACAAACGGAACACTAATCACAGAGGAATATGCAGACATGCTCGCACAGCATAAACCACGAAGAGTTAATATTACGCTCTACGGTTCTTCGGATAAGGTATACGAGAAACTCTGCATGAATCCATATGGATTTACACAGGCAATGAAATCTATCCAACTACTGAAAGAGCGCAGCATTCCGCTCAAACTAAACGGAAGTCTCACCAAGCTAAACCAAGAAGATTTACCAAATATTCAATGTATCGCCCATGAACTTGATCTTCCTCTGGAAGTAGACAGCTATATGTTCCCTTGCTCCCGCAAAGGAAGCATTCCATTTGATATTGCTTCGCGTCTGTCACCAAAAGAAGCTGCTGCTGGATATGTTGCAATTCGAAGGGATGAATTCGACAAAGAACGTTTTCAAATGCTCAAAGAAAAGATGTCTGACTGCTATTTAAATGCAAAGGATTTTGCTGGGGATGCCCCGCTCGAACCACTGCCTTGCCGCGCAGGTCTTAGTTCATGCTGGATTACCTGGAAAGGGGATATGACTCCTTGCGTTTTTATGGAGCATCCATCTATACCTGTTTTTGAAAACGGATTTAAAGCATCATGGGAACATATCAAAAAAGAACGAGAAAAGATGTTTCTTCCAAAAAAATGTACTACCTGTGGGAAAAGGCGCTTCTGCACAATTTGCGGTGCCAGTGCAATCACCGAAACAGGCGGTCTTGACCATGCACCGGATTACATGTGCCAGTTTACAAGTGAGAAACTGCGACTCATGCATGAACTGAAATAACAAATATCAAATAATTTGGTCTGGGTGTATAGCTAAAAAGCAAGTTATTACCATAAAAAATCAAGTTAAAAAGGGCTGAATTTGAAGTGTTTTGGACATATAGCAAAAAAGAAGTGCATACCATAAGGGTTTTAAGTAAAACCGTGGACAGTGCATGATATTTTTCCGATATACGTCCAAAACAACCTTCTTTCTTGCGAATTTTCATTGATTTTTAGGCAGTATAACTTGCTTTTTTCATATTTAGAAAGGTCCTGGAGTTACGACCACAATTTTCCCACATATGCCCACACTCATGAAACCCTTCCAGTCAAATCTATTCTCATAATAAGAGAAAGGCGTAGGAGCTATGCTCTTACGCCTTCATCTGTTTTATACACTATGTATTATGCTCTTTTTTTACCTGCAATTGCAGCAGCGATTGCTGCGATAGCAACTACACCAACAACTACATATGTCATGATGCTTACTGAATCTCCTGTCTTTGGAGCTTCTGTTTCGTTTACTACAGGAGTATTTACGACTGGTTTATCTTTTTCTGGTTCGTCACCTGTTGGATTCTCTGGATCTACTGGATTCTCTGGATCTACTGGATTCTCTGGATCTACTGGATTCTCTGGATCTACTGGATCCTCTGGGTCTACTGGATTTTCAGGATCTACTGGATCTTCAGGGTCTACTGGATTCTCTGGGTCTACTGGATTTTCTGGGTCTACTGGATCATTGCCTTCTGGAACATCTGGTTCACATGCTGGAAGGATTACTAAGATACCATATGCATGGATTGGATAGTAATCTTTGCTGCCTCCATACATAGCAACTACATTGTAGTAACCAACTTCAGTAGGTTCTTCAAATGAGCAGTAGATTTCACCATTTTCCATAACACCAACGTAAAGATTTGTTGTATCAGCAACATACTTACCACCGATTGTTGCGTGAACATCTGCATCTAAACCATGCTGCTTGCCATCATATCTTACAACTTTGATTGGTGATGGTACAAAATGGATAAATGTACTCTTTTGTGGTTCAACTTTTCCATCAATGCTTCCTAATGAATCGACTGCATCTTTGATAAGTGCATCGATTTGTGCCTGAGTTGCTTCATCTGCGAAATTGTATTCCGCTTCTGCGCTTGCCATTAAAGCTGCATTTACAACTTCAGGTGTTGCAACAACTGTTTCTTCTTTATTTGCTGCAAATGAACTTAAAGCTGAGCTTCCAACTACCATAATTGCAACAAGAGCAACTACAAGAAGTTTTGTCAATTTGAACTTTTTCATCTCTTCTCCTCCTTATTCCATATTCAAAATTCAAATGCTTTCATAAGCCCTTTGGCTTGTTACGCTACTGTAACTCCCCCTCTGACAAGGATAAGATAGACTTATCCAAATTTGATTGTATCACAATTTTTTCCATTTTTAAAGTCTATATAAAGAATCTTTTATTATATTTTCTTTACATAGAACCATCTTTTGTAAATACTACTAATATTGTTTTAAATAGGATTTTCAGATCAAGTCCCATATTCCATTCGTTAATATATGTGGTATCTAATTTTACAACTTCTTCAAAATCTGTAATCTTACTTCTTCCACTCACCTGCCACATCCCCGTGATTCCAGGTTTTGTAGCGAGTCTTGCACGATGATGCAATTCGTAATGTTCCCATTCGTCTACTGTAGGTGGTCTTGTCCCGACTAAAGACATCTCTCCTTTTAAAACGTTAAAGAACTGCGGAAATTCATCCAGACTGGTTCTTCGGATAAAGTCACCGATTCCTGTTTTTTGTTTTCCATCTTTTGTGATCTGATTCCCTATGATTCTTGGATCGAAATCCATCTTAAACATCAAACCGTCAGAAATTCTATTCTGATCCATCAGTTCTTTTTTTCGCTCCTCCGCATCCATATACATACTGCGGAACTTATAAATCCGAAACTTCTTTCCGTTTTTACCTACTCGTATTTGTGAAAAAAAGATTGGCCCAGGCGATGCTAAATAAATAAACGGTCCAATAAGCACAAAAATAATAATCGTAAAGAAACATCCAACAAATCCTCCCACAATATCAAGCAGTCTCTTCATAAGGGCTTCTCTTGGAGTCACATAGTTGATGCTAGTTGTAAGAACAGTATAGTCACCAATCTTTTCTACCAGTTGCCGCTTTCCTACTACATCCGATAACTCAGTCAGATTGACATGGACCGTAATCCCCATCTCTGTTATATCATCAATTAACTCCTGTGAACAGTTAACATCCGATGGTACGTTGATAAACACCTCATCAATCCAATGTCTGCATATGTATTTTGCCGTCGTTTCCTCTGTGGCAACTACCGGTATTCCTTTGATTCTTTCTCCCGTCATATCCCGGTCAAGAATCACAAGCCCGGAAATGACATACTGCAAAAAGCTTTCTTTCCGTATATTCTTGATAATAGAAGATGCCAACGCTTCTGTCGTCACGATCAACAACGAATTTTTCATTTCACGAGGCGTATTATTTTTCAAATGATACTTCCAAGCAATACGAACTATGTATGATATCAAAACATATATAATCCATGTGGCAAAAAGCACAAACCGCGAATATCTGCTGCCCGCTTTCATAAAAAACAAGAATAAAACAAACATCCCTTCCACTAGGGAAGAATGCTTCATTGTCTTCATAAACTCGATATAATACCCTCTTTTTACTACATTAGCATAGCTTTCATTAAAAAATGCAACTGCCAGATTGGACACAAAAGCAAAAATCGCCATCTTATAATACAGCGGACTTTCATATGGGTTGCTAAGACCATGCCGAATCAAATATGCAATTATAAACGCAATCTGTTGGCAAACACAATCCAGCAAAATAAAATCGCTATGTTTCAGCCAGCTATGTGAATTCTTTTTGTACATAATTCTTCATAATCCCCTGATAACTATTTTATTCGATACACGTATACTTACCCCATTATAGCTTCTTTCTTATAACAAAACAAGACAAAACCCGGGAATCCAATTAAGAATTCCCGGGTATCTTGTTTAATTATTTCACTTTTACGCTTACAACTTCGCTATAATCACTGAAAGATTTTCTTCCATCAGCTTCTGAATAAGCTCTTACTTTAAAGTAGTATGTTTTTCCACTTTCTAACTCATATTTTGTATATGCTGTTGTTTCACCGTCTGTGATAGATTTTGTAATTGAATATTCACCATCAGCGCTTGTAGCCATCCAAACTTGGTAACCTGCTGCTCCACTAATTTCATCCCATTCAAGAACTGCACGTCCAGCTTTGCTGCTTGTACCTGTTACTGCTGGTGTCTCAGGTTTTACAGCTCTGCTAAATTCATCTGAATATGCACCAAATACTTTCTTTCCATCTTCAGTAATCATGAATGCACGCATCTTATATGTATAAGTCTGGCCTGCTTCTAATCCTGTATTGCTGTATGCTGTAGTAGCTCCCTGATTATCTGTCAATTCGTTACCTTTATCTCCAAGAGTTTTGATAATCTTCCATGAACCATCATCGGCTTTACGCCAGATTTGATAACCATGTGCTCCACTTACTTCTTGCCAGAGAAGACGTAAACGGAATGTTGCATTACTATATACGTTTGTAATTACAACTGCGGCTGGCATGTAATTTACATCAGAGAATTCTGAATATACTTTTTCTTCGGCTGCATTTGTCTTGTATGCACGAACCTTGTAGTAATATGTCTGACCTATTGTCAATTGTTGATTTCTGTACTCTACTGTTGATCCATCTTTAATTGTCTTTACGCGGCTCCATTCAGCATCTTCACCAGTGCTTGTAGCTCTCCATAATTCATAACCTTCTGCACCTGCAACTTCTGTCCATGTTACTTTTGCAGAATCCTGAACTGTACTGTAAACAGAAACGATCACTGGTGCTTCAATAGTTGCTGGTTCTGCTGCGCCACAGATTGTACAAAGTCCATCTTCAAAGCTATGGATCACGTCTGCTTCTTCACCACAAACTGTACATGTACCATGGTGAGTAGAACCATCTCCATTGTCTGTAGCTTCTGTCACTGTATGACCATTTTCCTTGATTGCAACTTCTTTTGTACCTGTTGCTGTACCAAGTTCTTCTCCATCATCGTTTGTAACAACTACGGTTGCAACATAAACATCTTTACCCTTTTCTGTACATGTTGGTTCTGTGCTGTTTTCTTCATCATAAGCCACTGTAGCTGTAAGATCTTCGTGAGCATCACCACAAATTGTACATGTTACATCTGCTGTAACTGCATATTCACCTGTCTTATTTCCGTCTTCATCGACAGCATCTTCCCATGTGAATACACCTTCATAAGTATGTTTACCGGCTTCCATTTCAACTTCTGTAGAAGCTGTTACTGTATAACCTTCTACCTCTCCTGTAGCTGTATAAGTTGCAACTACGCCTTCTGTACAAACACCTTCATATTCAGAAACTTCTGCCTCTAATGAAGCTGCTTCTGATAATGTAATAAAGATTGTTTCATCTTCTAATAAGCAGTCTAATGTGTCATGACGATCTGCACATGCTGCTGAACACTCGATTGCTTCAAATGTTACTACTGTGCTTCCGTTGCTCCATGTAGGATCTGTAGCTGTATATGTATGACCTGCTGTTGCTACTGCTTCGTCATAGATGGCCTTTTCTTTTTCATATTTTTCCATCTGTTCTTCGTAGCTTGTACCATAGTCACCATAATTGCTGTTTTCTTTTGGTTCTGTTGGTTCTTCGATAGAGAATCCACATTCTGTACAAACATAGCATTCACCCTTGTTTGGATTGCCATTATCATCGTTTGTATAGTATTCTTCCTTGAAGAGTACATAGTGATGTGCATGTGCAGAATCTTCATCTTCTACGCGAGTTTCAGCTTCAATTGCACCGCATGTTGTACAACGATTTTCTGTATATCCGTTGCGTCCACAGAAAGCGTCTACTTCAACTTCTGCATATTCATGGCTTGTTCCAACCAAATGTCCCATATCCAGAGTTTCCACAAAGTTAGCTGACCACATGAACTCATCATTGTCGTTGATTTCTTTTTCATATCCCATTGATTCTAACATATCTTCATCATATTCGCTGTCATCGCTATATGAGTTATAATCTGGGTTATAGTTGCTTTCTTCAAATTCATAACCATAGCTTGATTGGTCTGAACTGTTTCTAGGGTCCTTACCTGAAATAAATGCAAAGTTTGTTGCAATTGCAACATACATTTTTCCGTCAGATTTGATTGTCATACCAGCAATTGGATGATTTTCAACTGTAAAGTCGGCTTCATCTGCATTCGCTACGATATCGAATGCCATACCACCAAATGGATTTGTTTTGTCACGTTTCGCACTTACTGTATTGTATTCTTTTACAACTACAACTGAACCATCTGTTAAGTCATAAGATAAGATACAATTTGATAAGTTAAAGTAAAGTTTACCTTCATACAAAGCAGTTGTAATTGCAAGCGAAGGGTACACATCTGATTCTGCATCAAACTGTGCATAAAGTTTTGTAAGTAATTCGTTTTCTTCCATAGCATCTGTTTCTGGATTATAAACACGAGCTACAGATGTATCTGAATCTTCATCTTCTTTGTAATTGAATTCGATCAATGCGTCATATTGTGTATCTCCGTCAGATGTTTTATCTTTCAAAGTTTTATCATGACGAACTAATTTCAATTCTGGATCTTCCTGTAATTCTTCTGTGTCAGTATTTGTACTGTCATCGTTGTATTCTTCCATCATTGTGATCAAATCTGTTGAATCGTACACATAATAGAAGTATGAACCATCTGAGTAAACGTTACTTGCTGCTCTTGACATCCAAGCATCTTCATAGTTCTTATGAGTTGCAGCACTTTCATAAAGAGTTTTGATCTCAGAATAGTTTCCATCATATAATTGTACAGCACTTGTATGACTGAATAAGAAGTATAAGTGATTCATGCTTCCGTCTGTTTCCACACGATCACGGCTCATAACTTCTGTAAATACGTCTGTATAACATGGGTCAACGTAGAACCATTCTCCGTCAATCTGTACTGCGTTCCAGAAGTGATCTGAGTTGAAGTTGTCTTGTGTTTCACCATACATAGTTACTGAAGCATCAAATGTGATTCGAACTAAGTCAACTGCATAATCTTTTGTGATATCTAACGCACCATCTGTGTAATAGATATCTTTTGCTGCTTTCCAGTTTTCAGATACACTCATATCTGTCTCAGCACCGTTTACACCATAAACTTCTGGGTTCATGTATTGTAAAATGTATGCGTAAGCCTTTGCATAACCTAAACATACAGATGTACCGCATGCAAGAGCACCAATGTGTGAACCTTCCCAATAGTTCAGAACACCATTTGTAAGCCCCTGTGCTGCCTGATCTGCATATACAGGAATTGCTTCATTTGGAGACATACCATTCAAGTCATCCAATGGCTGTTCCATCTGTACTTCTGTCAATTGCGCGATTGTCATCTTAGTACCGTTTTCATCTACAACCATACCATTTTCTTCAGCATCTGCTACAACCGCATCTGCCTGAGCACTAATCTTAGCTGCTGCTTCTTCACCAAAGTTGTCCACAACATATTGATGTGGGTCTGCTTCAATTGCTTCCGCATTTTCTGTCATATAATCTTCTGCTGCCTGAGTTGCAACTTCTGTTGCATAAGCATCTGCTGCTTCTTCAAGAGTCGGTTCTTCTGTTGCAGCATCATCACCTTCTGTTGTTCCAGCATCTTCGTCTGCTACTGTTGCAGCATCATCACCTTCTGGTGTCTCTGTTTCTCCACCTTCTGGTACTGTTGTTTCTCCACCTTCTGGTACTGTTGTTTCTCCGCCATCTGGTGTTTCTGTTTCTCCGCCTTCTGGAGAATTTTCTGCAATATATGCATCGTATGCCTGGTCGTATGCTGCATCATATACAACCTGTTTGATAGCTGCTTTGTATACATCCATACGAATGCTTGCTACGATACCAGCATATATCTGATTATAAAATTGATCATGTATCTGTTCTTCATATACATCATAGATAACAGCATACACATCCTCATAGTGTTCCTGTTTTACTGGCTCTTCAGCCACCATTGGTTTTTCATCTTCTTCTTTGTCAGTATTCATGATGTATGGCATATCAAATGTATTCACATGTGCAAGCCAGTCATTTAATACTAATAACTTCTGAGCCTCTGTCTGAGCACCTGATGCTTCAATTGTAGCGATAGCTTCATCACGAGCTGCTGCGATTGCTTTACCGTAATATTGTACTCCAAGCGCATCGCCATAGTAGAAGTTCATGATCATACCTGTCAAATCGTCATATGAAACTCGTCCGGCTCTTACAGCGGCTACTGGAATATTAGACATTGCTAACATCTCACCTAATACACCAAGGCTGTCTTCTTCATCGTTATATTGAAGGAAGAATGGTGTCTGTACACCAAGTACGTTAGCGTTTGCTGCCCAGTTATCAAGGTATTGTTGATAAAGAGCTAAGATATTGTTAATCTGTTCTTCTGTCAATGGAACTGATTCTCCATCTTCATTCAACACCTTCATGTCTTTTAACTCAGCTTTTACAACTTTGATCGCTGGGTCTTTTTCATCTACTACAACGTCTGCATCTGCTTCCAGGCTTGTGTCAAGTTTGATTGTTGTATTAAAACCGTCAAGCTTAATCTCTTTTGAAAGTGCATCTTTTGCTTCTGTAGATGGTACGCTTACTTTTTCATCTGTTGTTTCTGCTTTTGCTTCTGATTTCTTTTCATCAGCGAGAGGAGCCGCTAATGACGAAGAAGGAAACATGCCTAAAACAAGTGAGAGAGCAAGTAAGAGACTAAAGAGTTTCTTTGTCATCTTTTTCATAGTTTCTCTATTCCTTTCTTGAACATATAGTTACGACGGCAAAAGTATCATGTAAATCCTAAACACAAAAGACTGCCATAAAATCGCATTGATATTGCATGCGTTCCTCCCCTATGCTGTATCATTCCCAAACTCCTAACATGATCACAGCCTATGGCAGATTCTGTTTCTCTGGCTGCCAACCTATGATGCCAAGCTTTTGTCGCCACCTTAATAGTGTAAACCCCTTATAATTCTAAGTTTACATTATTATATAAAATACCACATTTTGCCTATATCCGTCAAATATAAACTGGGTGTTTTCTAAAATGTATTTTTCGCTTGAAAGCAAGGTATAATTGGGCTATAGTATCGTTAGGAAAGTTTGCACAAAGCAAATCCTATTTCTACCTTATGAAATTGAGTACAAACAAGGAGTTATTATATTATGACATCTACCAATATAGAGACACCTCTGATCAGTGTCATCGTTCCAACTTTTCAGAGAAACGATCTTCTGCCGCGTGCTCTTGATTCTATATTCGCTCAGACCTGGCCGAATGTAGAAGTAGTCGTTGTAGACGACAACATCCCTGGAAGTCAATGGGAAGCTGATACTAAGAAGGTTTTAGAACCATATTTAAATAAAGACAATTTTCTTTATTTAAAGACGACCGGTAAGACTGGCGGTGGTGCAAGCAGAAACTATGCAATCAAACACTGCCACGGCGAATATATTGCTTTTCTTGATGACGATGATCGCTTTTTGCCTGACAAACTCAAAGCACAGATTGAGTTTATGCTGGAACATGATCTTGACGGCAGTTATCAAGATGTAAAATGGTATGACACCAATGAGAGACTGGTTGAATACCGTTCTATGGACTATACAAAAGATTATTCTCAGACAGGACTTTTGAAGGCACATATTTTGCATTCTATTGCACCGACTGCCATCTATATGTTCCGCACAGCCAGATTGTTAGAGACGGAAGGCTTCGGTGAAGTTCCTTCTGGACAAGACTTTATTCTTATGCTCCGTTGTATTGAAAAAGGACTTAAGATGAGATATATGCCAGGTGCATATGTGGTGCAATACTTACATAACGGCACACGCATTTCCCTGGGAGACAACAAGGTAAAAGGTGAAAACATGCTATATGATCTCAAGCATCATTATTTTCATCTATTAACCAAAAAAGAACGCAATTATGTAAAGTTCCGTCATTATGCTGTCCTTTCTTTTGCCAGCATGCGCAGCAAGAGACTCCTGCGCGCTGCCGGGTACGCCGTGATCACAGTATGCAGTGCCCCACTTGTATGTGTAAAGGAAGCGATTCGCTATTTTGGTTCAAAAATGGGAGGAAAATAGACTATGAATAAAAAAGGCATTGCAGTCGTTGGGCGTATGGCAGAAGGAACACAGCTTCTGGACGGTCAGACAGTCAAAACGAAGATTTTACTGGAAGAACTGCGTCGCTGTTATCCCAACCACACTTTTGTATGCGTAGATACCTACCAGTATCGTAAGCGTGCAATTCCAATTCTATTTGACACTGCACGCGCATTTTTACAATGCGAACACATTTTTGTACTTCTTTCACGAAATGGGCGAAAGTTTTTCTTCCCGCTTCTGACAGGTCTCAACCACTTCTTCCATCGCAGACTCTATCACGATGTGGTTGGTGGTGCGTTACCTGGCGAAGCAGCGAAAAGCCCGGCTCTGCAAAGGCAGTTAAAACAATTTGAAATAAACTGGGTTGAATTTGCCCAGATGAAAGAAGCATTAGAGCAGCTTGGTATCAACAATGTAGAGGTCCTTCCGAACTTCAAACGACTCAACTTATTGCAAGAAGAAGATCTAAAGGACTACCACCAGGAGCCTTTCATTTTTACCATGTTCAGCCGCGTTGTGAAAGAAAAGGGAATCGAAGAAGCCGCCAGATCCATTGATGCAGCCAACCGCTATTTCGGCAGTAAGCGCGTAGAGCTTCATATCTATGGACCTGTTGATCCTCAATACAAAGAAGAATTTCAAAAGCTCCTTAAGACCTATGAACACTGTGTCATTTATAAAGGATGTATTCCTCAAAACAAAAGTGTCGAGGCATTACGAAGCAGCTTTATGCTTCTCTTCCCATCCTATTATGCCGGAGAAGGGATGCCTGGTACAATCATTGATGCATTTTCTGCTGGATTGCCTGTCATTGCAACAGACTGGCATTTCAACGGCGAACTTGTGAAAAATGGCATTACAGGCTACTGCTACGACTGGCAAAAGCCTGAACGTTTAACTGAGCACATTATTTATAGCGTAACTCATTCTTCTGAAGTAAATGCAATGAGATCTGCATGTCTGAAAGAAGCTCGCTGCTATACACCAGAAGCTGCCATGAAACAAATCTGTCAAAAACTAAACGAATAACATTGGAGAGAAACATGATGAAAAATCAGAGTAATGCGCTTGTGAGCGTAATCATTACCACTTTTCATAACGAGATATACCTTCCGCGTGCGATTGAAAGTATCCAAAACCAATCCTATCCCAACATCGAACTGATAGTAGTAGACGACAATCCACCGGAAAGCGATGCCCGCAAAAAGACAGAAGCCGTTATGGAAAACTATCCTGACGTCATTTATCTGCGCCATACTGAAAACAAAAATGGGGCGGCTGCCAGAAACACTGGAATCCGCTCTGCAAAGGGAAAATACATCGCATTTTTGGACAACGACGACATCTATTTCCGTGAGCACATTGCAAGATGTGTAGAGGCGGCAGAATCTCATCCAGACTGCAAGTGCATCCTATGTGGTGTTGTCAAAATACAAGAAGGAATCTGTTGGGATATCATACCGGCGATCACCAAAGACCCTGTCAAAACTTTGTTCTTTCAAGAGACTGCACTTGGCACAGGAAGCAATCTTTTTGTGGAAGCCAACGCAGTACGCGAAATTGACGGATTTGATGAACGTTTCCGCCGCCATCAGGACGTTGAGTTTGGACTTCGTCTCTTTTCCCGCCATCCTGTCTATGGACTTGATGACGTGCAGATCATTAAAGAGATGGCCGGCTTTTCAAACGTACCAAACTTTGAACGTTTCTTAGAAACCAAACAATTTCTCTGGAAGACATTTGCTGACGAGATCAGCAAACTGACTGCTGATGAACAGAATCAATACTATGCCGGACAATATAGTTCCTTACTATATACCGCCTGCAAATCAGGCAAAAAAGAATCCATCGACTGGACGATAAAACAGCTCAGAACATACCGTCCTCTCAATAAAAAAGAGCATTTGCTGATCCTCTTATGCAGGCTCCACCTTTTCCAGATGTATGAGTCCTTAAAGCGACTGGTGAAACAAAAGAAATCACCTGCTCTTTATCGCAAAGTGACACAGACTTTATCCGAATACGACTTGGGTGTTTTTCAAAAAGCGCTTTCGGCTGACACAAAGGAGGCGAACAGATGAAGATATTCGATTCTATCCGCAGACTCATCCGGGTCACCGACCAAAAGATCCGTATAAAAACACATTACTCCTTATCCGACCTTGTATTCTGGATTAGTTTTTGTCTGCTTTTGGTGATACACTGTATTGAAAATACGTCCCTGACTTATTTAGATACCCCTTGGTTTCCAGCCATGTATCTGCTGCGCAACTGTCTGTATCTGGTAATGATTGCGAAAATCGGCTTTCTTTCATCGTTCACCACCAGAGAACTGATCATAACAGGGATCACACTGTTTCTTGGATGTATCAGTTTCTTTACTACAGATGATTTTGGATTATGCGAATTTTTCATTATAGCCATAGCCGCAAAAGATATTGCTCCTCGGAGCCTGGTATCTGTGTTCCTAAAAATCAAAGGAATTGCAGTGGCACTCACACTTGCCCTTTACGCAACGGGAATCCTGCCAACACTCCACTATCTCGATGACACGGTTGGCTCTTACAATACTTATGGCTTTGTTCACCGCAACGTTCTTGGAGCAAATATGGCAATCCTGTGTCTTGCCTGGTTCTATCTAAGATACCGGGATTTAAACAAATGGGATCTGATCCTATGGTGTGCTCTGGCGGCAGTTACATACACACTTGCCATCAGCCGAAGCAGTCTGATCACCATGCTTCTTATTATTGCCGGAGTTTCACTTTACAAATATTTTGAACCGAGACTCAGGAAAATGAAACACACCGAAAAGATTCTGCTTGGAACTTTCATTGGGCTTTTTGCAATCAGCCTGATCTGCACGATTTTATTTAACGGAGACAGTTCCTTCTGGAATAGAATCGACCGCATCTTCACAAAGCGTTTTCGTTTTTCCAATCAGTGCCTGGTAGACCATGGTATCACACTCTTTGGAAATGATATCCCATTCCTAAGTTCCATGGATGCCCAAAATGCTGACAAACGAAAACTCATTCTGGACAACAGCTACATGCGTGCAATTTTATTCTACGGAATCATCCCTGGTGGCGTATATCTTTATGGCTATTATCAAGCATTCAAAAATGCGGTCGCCAAAAAAGAAAGCGCGCTCATCATCTGTCTTTTTATTTTTACTGTATATGGTTTTTCCGAAAGATATATGCTGGATGTATTCTATTGCTTTCCTGCAATGATCGCATGTCAGGGTTTCTTCTACCAGTCGAAACCACACAAGCGCATCAGGCATGTGAAAGATGCTAAAAAGACGAATAAAACACCCCTTGAACATATCTTCGGATTTATAGAGGAGAGACTAAAATGAGTTCCATTAAAAAGAATTTTTTCTATAATTTAGTGTATCAAATATTGTTGATCATCCTGCCTCTCATCACTACGCCGTACATCTCGCGTGTACTGGGAGCAGATGGTGTAGGGGTCTATACATATACTTACACCATTGCCAACTACTTTATGCTGCTGGCAATGCTCGGTGTAAAGAATTACGGCAACCGCAGCGTTGCCATCGTTCGCGACACCCCGACCCAGCTTGGCAAAGTTTTTTGGGAAATCTACGGGTTACAATTTATATGCGCTGCCGTCTCGCTTGCAGCCTATTTTGTCTATATCTGTTTCTTTGAAACAGATTATCAACAGATTGCGATTCTCCAGGGAATCTATGTATTTTCAGGTATGGCAGACATCAGTTGGCTGTTCTTTGGATTGGAGAAATTCAAAATTACCGTTGTGCGCAATATCATCATTCGCCTCGGTTCTCTTGCATGTGTGTTCCTATTTGTAAAGACGGCAGACGACCTTTGGAAATACACGCTCATTATGACGCTCGGAATCCTGTTTTCGCAGACCTATCTGTGGCGCTATGTAAAGCAACTGGTTCCATGGCATAAGCCAAAAGTAGCTGACATGTTAAAACATCTGCGTGCCGAACTCGTCCTGTTCATTCCAGTCATCGCAGTCAGTTTATACAAAATGATGGATAAGATTATGCTAAAGCATCTTAGCACCATCACTCAAGTCGGCTTTTATGAAAGTTCCGAAAAAGTACTCAATATTCCGCTTGGTGTCATCACTGCTCTTGGAACTGTCATGCTTCCACGTATGTCCAACATGGCTGCCAAAAACCAGGTAGAAAAAGGGAAAGAATACATCCACAACTCCATCTTGTTTGCAATGTTCCTGGCCTCTGGAATGGCATTTGGAATCGCCGGAATTGCGGATGATTTCGTACCACTCTTTTTTGGCGAAGGATATCTGCCTTGTATTGCATTGATGCAGGCTATGACACCGACTGTCTTATTTATCTCATGGGCAAATGTCATCCGCACCCAGTACTTGATTCCAAACAAGCGTGATCGAAGCTATATTATATCCGTGATACTGGGCGCCGTTGTCAACCTGATCATCAACGCCCTGCTGATTCCACATCTTGCTGCAATGGGTGCCGCAATTGGTACGATTTGTGCAGAAGGAAGTGTTTGCTTCTGTCAGACACTCATGGTAAGAAAAGAACTTGAGATCAAACATTACGTCAAAGATACGATACCTTTCCTTCTCTTTGGTATTGGGATGTATTTCATCATCAAGGCAATCAGCCACCTGATTTTGAATCCAGTGACTGCTCTTGTTGTTGAGATTGCGGTCGGAGGCTCACTCTACGCACTGACTTCTCTGATTTACTTTTTTATAAGCCATCGCACTTATGCTAAAACAATGCTGCAGCAATTAAAACATAAAGGGGGAAAATAAATATGAAAATAACAATCGTCGGAACCGGTTATGTCGGGCTTTCTAACGCAGTATTGCTCGCCCAAAATCATCAGGTAACTGCCGTAGATATCATCGAAGATAAGGTGAATTTAATCAATAACCACCTTTCTCCTATCGCAGACCCTGAAATAGAACAATATTTAGCTGCAAAACCATTGCAGCTTACTGCTACAACGAATGCCGCTTTGGCATACCAGGATGCTGATTTTATCATTATAGCAACTCCAACCAACTACGACTCGGAAAGGAATTATTTTGATACTTCCCACGTAGATTCTGTGATTGAACAGATTCTGACCTCAAATAAAAAAGCGACTATCGTAATTAAATCTACGATTCCAGTTGGTTACACTCAGTCTGTCTGCGAAAAATACAACACAGACCGTATTTTGTTCTCACCAGAGTTCTTACGTGAAGGGCGAGCCTTATACGACAATCTGTATCCTTCCAGAATCATCGTAGGAACAGTTGGACAAAACCCAGAAATCCAAAAGAAGGCACGCCAATTTGCTTCCCTCTTACAAGAAGGCGCTTTGAAGGAGAATATTTCCTGTCTTTTAAGCGGAGCCACAGAAGCGGAGGCTGTAAAACTCTTCTCGAATTCTTATCTGGCACTTCGCGTTGCCTATTTTAATGAATTGGATACTTACGCAGAAGTACGTGGACTGGATTCTCGTCAGATTATTGAAGGCGTCTGCTTAGACCCTCGCATTGGAAACCATTACAACAATCCTTCCTTTGGATATGGCGGCTACTGTCTTCCAAAAGACACAAAACAATTATTAGCCAACTTTGAAAAAGTGCCGGAAAATATTATCGGAGCAATTGTCGCTTCCAACGCAACCAGAAAAGACTATATTGCTGACACCATCAAAAAACAGCAGCCTAATACGGTAGGAATTTATCGTCTGACAATGAAAACGAACTCCGATAATTTCCGCGAATCCTCTATTCTGGGCATCATGGAGCGTCTAATGAATGCCGGAATCCATATTGTAATCTACGAACCAACCCTGAACGTTTCTGAATTTGCCGGATGTACCATCATTCATGATCTTTCAGAATTCAAACATCAAAGCGACCTGATTGTAGCCAACCGATACCATCAGGATCTGAATGATGTTTTGGATAAATTATACACTCGCGACTTATACCAGCGAGATTAAACATCAAAGGAGGTTTTTTTATGAAACTATTAAAGCGTTTGTCTGCTCTTGCTCTTACAATCATACTTGCAGCAAACCTCACCGGGTACAATGCCCATGCAGCAGAGCCGATTGAGAAGAAAGCAGTCAGTGGCTCATTTATTAATCCTTTATATGAAGATATTTTCAGCGACTCGGATATCCAGCCCCACAAATTGGAATCCGCTGCTTCTACTGCTTCTGAAAGCGAAGAAGTGGAGTATCTTACCAATCTCGATGATGTAGCTGCCATTATTTGTGAAGGAATGGTAGCCAGAGAAGCGGAAATTCCAGTTAACTTTGCCATCGAAGGCACCGGTTTCACAGACGAAGAGATTGAGTCTGCCCTTATAGACATCTTCTTTTATGCAATGGCACATACAGGAAATCCTGTTGAAGGTGACTATATTATGTGGCAATATGGCAATGCTTCGTATAATGGAGCACTAGGAGAATATGAAGGCTATACACTTTTTGAAATTACTTATTATGTGGAATACTACACTACAGCAGAACAAGAAGCAGAAGTAGATCAAAAAGTTGCTGACGTCTTAAACCAGTTGGATGTCTTTACTGAAAGCGACTACAATCAGATCTACTCCATCTACGAATATATTTGCGATAATGTTGTATATGATCATGAACACGTAGACGATGAAACATACCTCACACAATACACAGCTTATGGTGCATTGATCGATGGTACATCCGTATGTCAGGGCTATGCAGTTTTGTTCTACCGCCTTGCATTGGAGCTCGGCATTGATGCCCGCCTTATCCCTGGCATTGGCAATGGCGGTCCTCATGGCTGGAACATCGTACAACTGGATGACCTTTACTACAACGTAGACTCTACATGGGATGCCGGACAATCGGAATATAGTTTCTTCTTAAAGAACGAAGCAGACTTCATAGATCACGAACGTGACGAAGAGTATAATACCGAAGAATTCCATGAATACTATCCAATGGCAAGCGAATCTTACCTATATGAGCCATTACCATCCGGTACATGTGGAGACAATTTGACATGGGAACTTAGCCTCAATGGAGTTCTTACAATCTCAGGGGAAGGCGAAATGACTTCTGGCTTTGAAAATATGACAGAGATCACTTCTGTTGTAATCGGGGATGGTGTTACAAAAATCCTTCCAGGCGCATTCGGAGGCTGTACATATCTCGAATCATTCACAGTTGATGAAGGCAACGAATATTACGAAAGCATAGACGGTGTTATCTTCACAGAAGATCTTAGCACACTCGTTGCTTTCCCAACCTGCAAAACAGGCGCCTACAATGTACCAAGCGGCACAACAACGATTGGTGAAAAAGCTTTCTACAACAGAATCAATCCTGGCGCTTTCGTAATCCCGGCATCTGTAACGACAGTTGAAGACTCTGCGTTTGCCGAATTTACAGATGCAGTAGAAAAAATCACTTTCAAAGGTGATGTTCCTACATTTGGTGAAAACGTATTTGCAAACACAAAGACAACGATTTACTATCCAGAAGAATATGCAGGATGGGTTGATATTCAGGAATCGCTCGTTTCAGAGGGTACAGCACTCACATGGGAAGCATACACACTGACACCTGCAGCTCCAGAAACTCCAACAATCTCTTCTGTATACAGCAAGGTTCAGACTTCGGCCAAAGTAACGTGGACAGCTTCTGAAAATGCAGATGGATACGAATTATGGAGATCCACAACTCCAGAAGAAGACAGTGATTGGGGACTCATAAAGACAATTGCAGATGGTGCAAAAGTTCAATATACAAATCAGGGATTAACAGTCGGACAAACATACTACTACAAAGTTCGTGCATATGTTTTAGATATTGACGGCGAAAAAGTTTATTCAGAGTTCTCGAATGTGAATTATATGCCGGCTGCAGTCGTTTTCGAAAACGTGTACAGCAATTCAACAAATCGTCTTCGTCTGCTCTGGAATGAGATCAGCGGCGCTCATGGTTACCAGATCTGGCGCAAAGCAGATGATGGTTCATGGAAAATTATCAAAACTATTGGAGATAAGGGCAACGAATTGACAGACAGCAAAGGTTCTGTAACTGCATACAGCAATACAGACTTAGAAGCTGGCAAAACTTATACATATAAGATGCGCGCATTCATGATTACTGAAGACGGAAAGAAAGTATTTGGCGCATATTCAGACGAATTTAGCAGAGCTGTAAAGCCTGAGACTCCGGTAGTCAGCGGTACAAGCAGCAAAGCTGGACGTGCAGTTCTTGAATGGGATGAAATCAGTGATGCAACAGGTTACCAAATCTGGATGTCTACAAGCGCTGATGGTGAATTCTCAATTATAAAATCAATCACAGATGGTGAAACAACAGCATATACAAAATATGACTTAGAAAGCGGAGAGACCTATTACTTTAAAGTACGCGCCTACTCAGAAGCAAATGGTTTAAAATCTTTTGGTGATTATTCTGATATAGTTGAAGTGACCGTACGGTAAACTAAAATAGAAAGGGGCTGCCTGCCCCTTTCTATTTTTGCGTTAAATATCTAAAATAATCAGCATCTAATATGCTGTCATTGATCTCATGTGCTTTTTGTACGAAAGCATTCATCTTCTGAATCTCTTCTTCACTCATGCCATGATTCCATACGATAGAACCTTCTTTCATGTATGCTTTATTAGTCAGCCATGTGTCTCCTGAGAAAATTGCATATCCATCATAATTTTCATCAAAAATATCCGAACCCATAATCTCTTTCGGAACAGACAATCCAAATAGATTCATAACCGTTGGTCCTAAATCTGTTGTCTGCATCACCTTATCCACATGAATCGACTCTTCCAATTCCGGACTAAATACAAAAGCCGGCGTTCTCTCCAATATTAAATGCCCTTCCTGCTCCGATAACATTTGCAAAATCTCATCATCATCCATTCCGTATGCATAATGATCTGCAAAAGCAACAATCACAGTATCATCTAAAATCCCATCTTGTTCCAAACGTTCTAACAGCGCACAAAACATATCATCTGTTACTCTCGTTTTCGCTCGCAGAATATTCTCTTCTGTAATCTCACCTTGTGCATACTCTGGATATTGCTCTAATGCGTATATGGATAATTCATCTTCTAATGTATAAGGCAAATGCGGAGTATATGTAATCACATAAGAACAAAATGGCTGCCCCGAAATAAGATCCGCATACAATTCCTCACTTTCCGTCAAGAACAGGTCGTTTTGAACAGAAATATCTTCCTTCTTGTACTCTCTATAACTATGGTATCTTTCATACCCAAATGTTTCATGCATACTTCCTCTATTATAAAAAGTCCGATTTCCTTCATGGAAAGAATGCACACTATATCCGGCATCTTTAAACACATTTGCAATACTTGTGGAAAAATCATTATCTGTCAATGAATATGCAACATTTCCATTTGAATAAGGATATACACCCGTATTAAATGCAAATTCTGTGTTAAATGTATATCCGTTCGAATATGACGGAGTATAAAATTCATCAAAGCAAATCGCATGCTTCATCATGTAAGACAACGTAGGTGTATCCTCTTCTGTAATAAGCCAGTCATCTACGCTTTCCATCATAACAATAATCACATTCTTTCCGCGAAACATCCCTGTCCGGCTATTCTCTTCATGTTCTTCTTTGCTTTCAAAATATGCATCAATCGCAATACATTCCTCTTCATGATCCTCATATTTTCTTTGTATCTGTAACTGAATATCATGTACAAAAAATTGATACATCCCTGTCAATTCCATATCAAAGCAAGGATTACTAAACTGTTCATACTCATATGCCGGATTTCGGAAGTTGTCCCATTTACTCACATTAGAAGTATCTTCATATAGTTTTGGAACAAACAGAACTCCGGCAACAGCAATTGCAATTCCTCCCACACCCCAAAGCCACCTGTTCTTTGGTCGTTCTGGCATGAATAGAATTCCCAACACTCCAATAAGAACTAATATCCCAATCTGCAATATCATCTTTTTGTCAATAAACTCCAGAACGTAAGATATATAATCGCTTCCTTCCGATGCAAATAAGAAATCACTTACATATAGAAACTTTCCTAAAATCAGAAATGCTCCGTACTGAACAATCGCGTACACCATACACAGACCATACAATAGCGCATACAGAATCCGCTTGATCTTTTTTCTAGTAATAACTATCAAGACTGCAGATAACAAAACTGCCCAGCATGCAGTGAATAGATTCGGTTCAGCTTCTAATAAATGATATGCTCCAATCTTGCGCGTCACATATCTTAACCATACATCTAAAACAATAAATGAGCCAATGATATACAGGTTCTTAAGTATTTCTTTTATGATTCTCATATGTTCTCCTACCCCATGTTCCGAATTTCGTGTTAATAATTTTAACATATTTGAAATTTCATAACAACAATTTAATTTTCCATAGTCCTCGTCTTGATTCATTTTTTTCAATTTCGACATTGCTTTTCAATTTTCCATCCATTAAACTGTTTATATAACAAAATCACATTCCTTGAAGATATGGAGGCAACTCATGAAAGAAAAAAATCGTTTTAGCATTCTCCTTGAACATTTATTGTCTATGGCCAATATCAAGAACTATGTACTTGCCAAGGCTTTGCAATACGACGAATCCTATATCAGCAAATGGA
>CAZUVY010000024.1:19013-37591 GCA_964623905.1 uncultured Faecalimonas sp. | reverse complement strand
AAATGTGCCCATGTACAAGCGAGCTTGTAATGGTCAATTTCTCGTATTTGCTGGGCTTGTAGTTTATGATAAATTGCGATTTATAATAGAAGGGAAGGAAAGGGTAGTCATAAATGTGGGATGCATTTATGGCTATTTTTTTGTGGAGTTTTATGGTGATTAGGAGGGAAAAAGCAAATTCTGTCCTATGTTTACAATCTATAAAAGTTCCAAATACCCAGGAAATCAGTAAAATCCACTAAGAGTAAATCGGGATTTATCTGATAAGTAATAAAAGTTTGAAGTTGTTGAGTTATTCAGGGCATGCACAATATGATGGTGCTCTGCCTTGGAATAAATGCAGCTAAAAATAAAAAACATAGGAGGTTATGTAAATGAAAAGGGAAAGAGGGATTCGTCTGTTAGCCTTGATACTTGTATTATGCATGATTGTTCCAAGTACTGCATATGCAGCGAAAGGTAGAAAAGGAAATAACCATAACAACGGACGAAAAAACAACACACAGAGTTCCGCAACAACAACAGAAAATGAGTTAACTGTTGTGGAAAGTGAAGATACTGTGGAAAATGGCGATATGCTTCGTGCTACAACTTATGCATTGACAACAAGTAGTGCAGAAGAAGAGGCAGAAACAACTACGGTAAAGTATTTTCCAGTAACAATGTATGATTATGATACCGATACAATCAATGCTGCTACAGATGCATTAGATGAGGATCTTACAGTCCGTGAAGGATTGTATTTTTCTGGCGGTTCTCCAGAATATACAAAAGAGACAAGTACAGATTTATCCGCATTTGTGGCAGGACAGTATTATATTCAGAACATTCGTGCATCAGAAAATGATGTTGAAAGTTGGTTATATAGTGTTGCAGATGATACTTCTATTAGAGGTACTAAAAGTCAAGATAATGCAACTTTGTGGAATTTGGTAATCGAGGATGATAATTATTATCTGATGAGTGGAGATAAGTATTTGGTAGTAGGTACTGATGGTAATACAGATGGATTGACTGACACAAAGACACCTATCACAATTTCTGCATTCTCAGGGAATGCAAGTGGAGTACAGTTATCGCAAAATGGTTACTATTTATGTCAATGGGGTGGCAGCGACTCGATTTATTATGGTGGCTACAATGTAAATAATGATGGCGGTAATGGTATGCTGTTCTATCCTGTGGATAGTAATGGAACTGTTAGTGATACGCCAATTGCTCCTGTCACAGAAGAAAAGATTACTGCTGGTTATGAAGCGTGGAATCGCTGGGACAAAGCCTCTGGAAACAACGCAAATGGAGATTTGATTTACACTGGTTTGGTTCAGAATACTTTAATCGATAATCAGATTGTATTCAATGTAAATGAAGGTGGTATTTTTAATAGCAACACAGATGTTAAGAATATCTATGAATATGTAGGGCTTCCGTTTGTTTTAGACGACAATGGTGTGTATACATTCGACTCGGATGTAAATGGTGTCTATTTTGCTGATACAGACGAGGATGGAAATGCAGATCCAAAGTCTGGTACAAAAGACAGTGCATATAATTTGTATTTTGATGAAGAAAAAACACAGCCATTAACGATTAACGTTGGTGATGGAAGTACAAATGCATGGTTTCCTTATAATATATACAACAGTGAAAAGAGAGCCTACGATCAGGATATTGATTATCACTTCGGTATGCGTGCCGATTTGCCATTCTCTATGACAGCAAATGGTCGTGTAAAATCTACGGATGATGAATCGACTCCTATCACATTTACGTTCTCAGGTGATGATGATGTCTGGGTATTTATTGATGGTGTATTAGTTATTGACTTAGGTGGTATCCATAACCGTCTGGACGTTACGATTGATTTTGCAAATAATACAGTTACTTATTCGGAAGCAAACGCTCAGGATTCTAATAATGATACTGGAAGTTATAACGATTCTAATTTTGCTGTAGAACAGAAATTATTTACAGACAGTGAAGGTAAAGGTTTGATTGATATGACACGTGATGCCTTTGCGGCCGATGAAGATCATGAGATGTCTGTTTTTTACTTAGAGCGTGGAGAAGGGACATCGAACTGTCAGATTCAGTTTAATTTACCGATGATGGATACCGTCATTGTTACAAAGGACGCTACAAAGTCTTGGAGTGAAGCTAATAAAGATAATGATGATGAAGGTGTGGATTCCTTAACTAAAGCAGAGCAGGCGATTGTCGATAATATTAGTTTTGGTTTTACACTTTATAAGAAAAGTGCAGATAGTGACGAATTTACTCCAGTTTCAAATACCAATTACTATCTGTTAAATTCCAGTGGAAATGTAGAAAGTATTCCACATACGGATGATAATGGACATTTTTATTTGAAAAATGGTCAGTCAGCAAAATTTATCACTGAAATCCCAAGTACTGGTGTTACATATTATGTAGTGGAAGATACAGTGCCGGATGGTTTTATCACTCCTGATTTCAATTACGCAGGGGAAGCCACAAATGGCTATATATATTATGAAGCTGAAGATGCAGAAAGAACAAAGGTATCTAATGGTACAGAGATTCCAGAACAGGAAATTGCACTGGATGCTGCGGAAAATAAGAGCTACGAAGTGACTGTTTACGGCAGTGTAGAGGCAAATGACTCTATCGAATTTATTTGTTCAAACTTCTTAGATGCAGAATTACCAAATCCAAGTGCCTTTACAATGGAAGATGTAATTGTGATTGATTACGGTTTGCCGGTTCAGATTGATCCTTTGGCTAACGACGTATTCCGTGGTGATTCCATTGAAATAGTGTATGTTGGTGGTAAAGATGTAACATTAGAAGAAACTACAGATGAAAATGGTGTTGTACAAGCAACTTGGACAGGAAACAATGAATATGATTTTGGAACAGTAGCATTAAATGATGTAACTTATGAGATGTCAGAGGATGGCGTAGTTACCAGAGATACACTTACATATACGTTGTACAAGCAACTTACGGAAGTAGAAGTTTTAAATTATATTATCAAAGTGACTGGCTCTGATATACAAGATGCTACAGGGGAAACACTAACACAATATGATTATGCGATTGGTAAAATCTATATCGTTCCTGCAACTACTATGTACTATGAAGAAAACTTCTCTGGTTTAGTGACCTTTACAGGGACTGGCTGGAAGGAAGAAGTTAAAAATGAAGAATATGCAAGTCCATACCAAGAACCAGGTGTGGTAGGTACAGTTGGCGATAGTACATATGGTTCAGATGTAGCATATTTGAGCGACAGCGAAGATTCGAATGGTACATCTTATTATGGCGATACAACAAAAGGTGCAATTAAGTTCTCTTATACATTTACAGGCACGGGCACCTCGTTCTTTGCACGTACGTCTGCTATAACAGGGTATATGCAAGTAAAATTGTATTCGATTGAGGGTGATGAGAAAAAACAGATCAATCTCACCTATCGTGATACTTATTATTGCGATACAAATGAATCAAACGAAGATTCTGAGGGTACATTGTATAACATTCCTGTTTATACTGAGTCAGATTTAGATTATGGAACTTATGAAGTTGTAGTAACCGTTGCAAAGGCAGGCACAAAAGCTGCAGGCGGTGAGAATGGTTCTGGTAATGAGTTCTATCTGGACGGTATTCGCATCATGGAACCTCTTAATGAAGATGCATCTGAAACGCTGACAGAAAAAGCACTTGGTGCATATGCTACTGACGGTGAATCTAACATGGAAGTGGTAACACTTCGTCAGAAGATGATCACAGATGCAGAATTGGGTACGACTCCATGGAATTTCGTTGTTCTTACGGATACAAATGGTGAAATTGTCACGGTAGAAGATTATACGAGTATCGGTCCAAAAGAAGAGGTTTATCTGGAAAAAGGACAGAGCGTCAGCTTCTCATTAAAATACTGGCAGACAGATGGGTTGATGCTGTATATGGGTATGAAAGCTCCGTTTGGTTCTGCAACTGTTCAGGTTGGACAAACTACTTATAACCTTGCAAATGCAGCAGACTGCTATTATGACATCACCAGCAACTATTCTTCTTTGGTTACAAAGTGCGAGCAGGCTGTGGATGAGAATGGACATCTTCTTTACACAGATGCGGATGGAAAGCAAGTATATGAAAACGAGGATGGCAGTTTGAAATATGTATCGAGTGGTAGCGAAGTCTCAGAAGATGCAGTGCTGACTCCTGTGTATGATGAAAATCAACCATATTATTTGGCAACATTCACATTCACTGCCACAGATAAGATTGTTTCTTTGACAAACATTAAGGTTACTGGTAACTACGAATTTGCGATTGTGGAAGATACAGATATCGATATAAACGGTGATGAGAATGGAGGTGCAGAATAATTATGAAAAAAGTATATTCGAAACCTCTGATGGAGATTGAAGTATATGAATTAAACGCAAATATTGCAGCAAATTGTGGGAGCACCGTTACCCTTGGACCAGAAGCACCAGGACACGAAATCTGCGAGGAATTTGAAGATGCATTTGATGTGGCTTCATATAGTCTGAGAAGTGTAGGTGGAACTCCATTTTATGATGACGGTTCAGCAAACTGTGATTGTTATTATACTTCTGGCGGAGAGGGTTACTTTACCAGCTAAAGAGATCTATCAAAATGTATTTAAGAGGAAGCCGGTGACTATTGTTTGCCGGCTTCTATTTATTTGGAGGGAGTATGTGTGTTCAGATAGCCATAGGCGGAATTAGGTTTGGATTTGATTCGAATTTCGAAATGGTGATCGAGGAATCTTTGATACCATTTCTTTATTTTGAGGAAAACAAGTGTGACGTAAACATAAAAATAATCTGGAATGGAAAGAAAGCAGTAAAACCGCAAGGGAAGATGAGTGGTGAGGATCTGCTTATAGAATATTATCATCAGCAGGAGCAGACTGTATGTCTGGCAAAAGGTGGTGTTGGAAGATATCTTTCTACAACAGTATGTGATGCATCTTTTACCAGTTTGGAATGTCAGTTGCATTTTAAACCAGTTGGATTCATGAAATCTCTGGGGAATTTGCTTCGTTTACTTCCTATGTGTACTATTTTACAGCGAAATGGTGTGATGTTTTTTCATGCATCGCAGATTGAGATAAAAGGGAAAGGGATTTTGTTTACAGCGCCTTCTGGTACAGGAAAGACAACACAGGCAAAGCTCTGGAAAAAATATCGGGGAGCAAGCATGATCTGTAATGACCGTACGTTGATTCGGGAGGGGAAGACTTATGGTTATCCTGTGGACGGTTCTGAACCGGTTGTCAGTGGCGAAATCCTTCCTCTTGGCGCAATTGTGGTTTTGGGACAAAAGTCAGAAAATTGTATCCAAAAGCTAACGCTCAAGGAAATTTTACTGAAGCTGCTGCCACAGTTGGTGATTGATACATGGAGTGCGCATGCGAGAATGTTGGCTATGGAACAGCTTTTGGATTGTGGGAGTAAATATCCGGTGTATCTGCTGGAATGTACGCCGGATGAAGCAGCAGTAGTATGTTTGGAACAGCGACTAGAAATGGATGGTGTGATTTGATATGCAAAGTATAAAAGATCGTCTGATAGAAAAAGCAGCCAGAGCACGTTTTCCGGTCATGAGTGCATTTGAATTGCTTCCGGTATGCAACTTGAGCTGTAAGATGTGTTATGTGCGCAAATCCATGGAAGATGTGCGCAGAGAAGGCGGGCTGAAAGATGCCAAGTGGTGGCTAAATGTAGCAAAAGATGCGGCAGATTGTGGGTTATTATATCCCTTGCTTACCGGAGGGGAACCTTTTTTGCATCCTGAGTTTTCGGAAATTTTAACAGGAATGCAGAAGATGGGATTGCAGGTGAGTATTAATTCCAATGGGACATTAATTGATCGGGAATGGGCAAAATTTTTAAGCAAGAATTGTCCGACTCGCATTAATATTACACTTTATGGTGCATCGGAGGAAACTTATCAAAATTTATGCGGAAATGGGGCTGTCTTCGGGAAAGTACGAAATGCGGTGCAATATCTCAAAGAATATGGTATTCCAGTAAAATTCAATGCCAGTATCACTCCTGATAACGTGCAGGATCTAGAGAAAATGGTTTTGTATGCAAGAGAACAGAATTCGCCGATTCAGGTGGCTACGTATATGTTTCCGCCTGTTCGAAGGGATGATTCCATGGTGGGCCAGAATGCTCGTCTTTCACCAGAAAAGGCCGCGTTGGTCAGAGTGACCGCAGATTATTTACAGACAAATCCAGATTGGTTCGTTGCGCAGGCAAAACGTTTTCAATCTTTTGTTCCATTAGAACAAAAGCCTTGGAAACAAGGCGAGCCGCGTGAGAAGGGGATGCGCTGCAGGGCAGGTCTATGTTCATTATGGGTAGACTGGCAGGGGAATTTTATGAATTGTGGAATGTATGGCTCTGTAAAGACAAGCCTGGAAGGAAAATCATTCAGGCAAGCATGGGATGAGGTCGTGGAACAGACAGCGAAGGTTCGCTACGCGCCAGATTGTCTTTCTTGTCCAAATGAACCACTTTGTCATCCTTGCATTGCGATGATTTACAATGAGTGCGGCACACATACAGGAAGACCAGAATATATGTGTGAGATGAATCAGAATCTAGCAAAATATTATGATAAATTTGTGCAGGAACATTATCCTGACAGAAATCCAAATATAGATATCATTTAGTATAACAACAATTTATTTAAGAGAGGTAACGGTTATGAGAAACAACCAACGATTTTATCGCTGGACATCACTTTTATTGGTTTTGACTATGATAGCAGCTTTGCTTCCTATGAATGTTTTTGCAGATGAATCGGAAACAATAATGGGAAAAGTGGAAACAATAAATGTCAATGCAGAAATAATGAATGAACGGGAAAATAATTTTAATAAAGGCTGGAAGTTCTATCTGGGGACAAGCGGTAGTGCACAGAATCAGAACTTTGACGATTCAGCATGGGATGATGTGGATCTGCCACATGATTTTAGTATTATTCAGGAATTTACGTCAAGCGGGGAAGCTGAATCTGGATTTCTGCCAGGAGGTACAGGGTGGTATCGCAAGAGTTTCACCCTAAGTGAGGAATTCGAAGGAAAAAACTTTATGCTGAATTTTGATGGCGTCTATTCTGATGCATATGTTTATGTAAATGGTGTGTATGTTGGAGAACATCATTATGGTTATACACCATTTGCATTTGATATTTCAGATAATCTGATTTGCGATAGTATTACAGAAAATGTAATTGCAGTGAAAGCAGTCAATGATATTCCTTCCAGTCGCTGGTATTCGGGAAGTGGTATTTACCGTGACGTGACTTTGATTGTGACAGATGATATCCATGTGGATTGGAATGGAACAACAGTTACTACACCGAATATTGCAAGTGGCGATGGTACTGTAGATGTAAAAACAGACATAGTAAATGCTGGTGATTCAGAGAAAGAAGTTGTGGTGACAAATACGGTTTATGTAAAAGAGAGTGAAGCAGTGGTGGCCAGTGCCAATACTACAGTTACCGTTGGAGCTGGAAGCACTGTTACTGCAGAAAGTTTTCCTCAAGTAGATAGTCCCAAGTTGTGGTCTATTAACGAAACAAATCTGTATACCGTAGTCACAGAATTGTCTGTAGATGGAAATGTAATTGATACATACGAGACAGACTTTGGCTTTCGATGGTTTAGTTTTGACAGCAATGGCTTCCATTTAAATGGAGAAAATGTGAAATTGAATGGTGTCTGTATGCATCATGATCAGGGAGCATTAGGTTCCGCAGCGTATTACGATGCGATGTATCGTCAACTATCTAAAATGAAAGATATGGGATGTAATGCGATCCGTACTTCACATAATCCTGCGGATGAAGATTTTATTGCCATTTGTAATGAATTAGGTCTTGTAGTCATCGAAGAAGTATTTGACGGTCTGGTAGATGCTAAAAATGGAAATACAAATGATTTTTCAAAATATTTTGAAACGGCAATTGGAAGCGATAATGGACTATATGGCAGCAACAGTTCTATGACATGGTCTGAATATACGGCTCGCTCTATTGTGAAACGTGACAGAAACGCTCCATCGATTATTGTATGGTCTTTTGGAAATGAAATCCAGGAAGGAACTTCATGGGCCAATGTAAGCCGTTATGATGATATCTGTGCTGAGTTCATTGAATGGACAAATGCAGAAGACGGAACACGTCCTGTGACAAGTGGTGATAATAACCGTGGAGGCAGCAGTGATTTAGTAAATGTAATTAATACAATTACTAATGCAGGAGGAATTGCAGGTTTTAACTATGCAAATGATACAGGAACGTTATCTAGTTTGGCACAGAATTATGGTGGAGATACAGGTGCTATTATTGCGTCAGAGACCTCTTCTGCGATAAACAGTCGCAGTATTTATACAAGTCAGAGTAGTGCATCTGATGCAGATGGAAAATATCATTTAACTTCGTATGACACTTCATGTGTTAGCTGGGGAATTACTGCGCATGATTCTATTTACAATACATATCAGTATGATTATGTTGCAGGTGAATTTGTCTGGACCGGGTTTGATTATATTGGAGAGCCGACTCCTTGGAATGGTACTAGCAGCGGAGATGGAGGAAGAGGTGCTATTCCGAATAGTTCTTATTTCGGTATGGCAGAGACTACAGGATTTGAAAAAGATACTTATTATTTATATCGCAGTCAATGGAAGCAAGATACAACAACGCTGCATCTAGTAACGGCATGGGACTCTGATAATTATATGTTGTCAAACAATAGGACTCCGGTATGGATCTATTCGAATGCACCAGTTGTAAAATTGTATCGTGATGGAACTGAGATCGGTATTGCTACACGAGTGGAGCATACCTCTTTGGCAGGGCACACATATTATACTTATACAACAGAAAGTACAGACAGCAGTATCTGTACAACCTCTTCCGGCTCTGGTGCGGATGGATTATATGCCGTGTTTCAGGTAGCTTATCAAGCAGGAACATTGTCAGCAAAAGCTTATGAAGCAGATGGTGTTACAGAAATCATTCTCAGTGGCAACAGTGGAAAAAACATGGTGACAACTCCTGGTACGGTGACACAGTTAAAGACATCTGCAAATAAGACAGAGATTGCAGCGGATGGTTCAAGTCTGGTTTATATTGATGTGGAAGTATTGGATGAAAATGGAAATCTGGATACGACAGCAGCAAATAATATTGAATTCGCTTTAAGTGGTGAAGGAGAAATTATTGGTGTTGATAATGGAGATCAGGCTACTACTGCTAAATTTCAGCAGTCATCTGTCTTGACTTCATCATCATCGGCAAACATTAATGCCTATGGAGGAAAAGCGCTTGTAATAGTCCGTTCTAATGAAGAGGCAGGAGAAATCAACCTTTCGGTGACATCTTCAGGATTAACTGGCGATAGTGTGAAAATAGCTACAGTATCTTCAGGAGACAGCAGTCAGATATCTGGATTAGTCAGTTATACAATGGTGAAAGATTATACAATTAAAGAAGGTACTGTTCCAACTCTGGACATTGCTTCGACCGGAATTATGGCAGATGGAACTACCGTTTCTGGTGCTATTGATTGGGAAGAAGTTCCAGAAGAGGTATATAATACAGCCGGCGATTATACAATAAAAGGTACATTAAGTTTTGAAGATCAAGAACTGATGAATGTTACTGCAAGGCTTCATGTGATTGGGAATATTATTGCACTCCGCAATATTTCAACTGTCACTACAGAAGGTGTTGCTCCTATATTAGCAAGTACTGTTGCTGGAGTTCTCCCAGATGGGACGTTGTCAGGAGAATTTGATGTTGTTTGGGATACAATAGAAGCTGATGAATTTGATATAGTCGGTGAAATTGTTACTGTGACTGGTACAGCGGTGATTTTTGGCGAGGAGACATTAGAGGTTACTTGCTCTGTTCGTGTAGCGGAAGCGGTGAATACTGAAAGTATGAATGTTGCACCTCAGGCAGACAGTTTGACTCAGGACATTGATTCGTCCAATCAGTCAGATGTACTTTCTTCTATAATCAATGGAACAACGAAACCGGGTGATAATACATCTGAACGTTGGACAAACTGGAATAATCGTACAAATAGTGCGGAGGCTACTTTGACATTAACATGGGCAACAGCGCAGATGATCAGTGGTGTAAATCTCTATTATTACTACGATAATTGTTGTGCATATCCAGAAAATATTGAATTCAGTTATTCTTTAAACGGACAGGATTATACAGTGATAGAGGTTACAACAGAGCAGATAGAAACCTATTCATTAGGAGCGCAATATAGCTATACATTTGTGCAGCCGATTAATCCAGTGGGGTTAAAGATTAAGTTGACACAGCAGAATGGTACTTCTGGAAATAATTGTGTTGGTTTGACCGAACTTGAAGTAATGACTTATGCTGCAAGCGTGGAATATTATGCTTCTGCAGATTTGGAAACGATTATGGTCGATGGAACAGCCATAGATGGCTTTCATGCTGATACTTTAGAATATGAAGTAGAAAGTGGAAAGATATCGGCTGACACTATAGTAAATGCAGGAATCACAATTTTGTCAGTTTATGAAGATGTTGTGCGCATATTAACTATTTCTGAGGATAGTAGTACTTCAAAAACATATACAGTTGCTTTTAAAGAGGTTGTCTGTATGCATTCCAATACAGAAATTAGAAATGCTGTCAGTGCAATATGTACTGATGCAGGTTACACTGGTGATACATATTGTAAGGATTGCGAAGAGCAGCTTAATACGGGTACTGTTATTGCAGCTTTGGGACATACATGGAATAGCGGTGTTGTAACAAAAGAAGCAACGGAGACAGAAAACGGAATCATGACTTATACATGTACTGTTTGTGGAACAACTAAAACGGAAGAAATTGAATATATAAAGGAACTGAAGAGTCCTACTGTTTCGCTAGAGGTTAGCACAAACGATAATGGGCGAATCGTAATAACCGGTATCGTGGATGATTATGAAAACTTAGATGAATATTACCAAATTACTTCTCATGGTATCCTTTATATCAATTCTTCTCGCATTGGTAATCGTGTCTTAACGTTAAATACCAGCGGACGAACCAGAGTAAACTTGTCCACTTATACAGAGGAAGGGGCTTTTGCGTACCAGTTAAAACCAAGTTCGACCTCTACCTCATACACCATGAGAGCTTTTCTGACTTATGAAAATACAGTTACAGGAAAAACAGTTACAGTTTATTCAGATACATTACGTGGAAGTTACAAAACTTTAGGATCAGAGTAACCCGGGAGGAGAATTATGAAAAATGATACCAGCTTTTTGGTTGTGCCGCCAGGTGTGATAATAAAGGAACAGTTGAGAAACAGAGGCATGAAACAGAAAGAATTTGCTGTAAGAATGGGAATGTCCGAGAAGCATATAAGCAAACTGATCAATGGTGAGGTGTTGTTAACCCTGGAGACGGCAAATCGTTTGGAAGTAGTGCTGGGAGTTTCAGCACAGTCCTGGTGCAATCTGGAAGCAGCCTACAGGGACAAACTTCTAAAAAAGGAAGAAGAACGAGAGATCGAAGAAAATCAAACAAAAAAGATCAGTGTTATGCAGGAAATAGAGGTAGCAGAGAGAATGCCGTATCAAAGGATGGCAGAGAAAGGATGGATTCTGGACACAACAGAAAATGCCAGAAAGATTGTTTATCTGCGTAAATATTTTGAGGTTGTGGAGCTAGGTTTTCTGAAGGATACATTGCTTCCGAAAATTGTCGGCAGAGAACTTTCGGAGAAGGACCAGTATGACTGTGAACTGCTTGCATGGATGCAGAAAGCGAAGATGGTTGCAAGGAATGTGAAAGTGAGAAACATCAATGTTAGAAAACTTGAGAAGAAAATTCCGTACATAAAGGAAGTTCTGGAAAGAAAATTCGAGGATGTGAAACCGATATTAGTGGAATTATTGAATGAATGTGGTGTTGTATTGCTGTTTCTTCCTAGTATCAGTGAGAAACTTCCGCAGGAGGTAACATTTCGGGATGGCAAGAAGATTATTATGTTGTGGGATGAAAATATGATAGATGCAGGGGAGTTTCAAAGAACTCTCTTTCATGAAATGGATCATATTATTTGCGGAAATATATAGAGAATATGAGAACAGGCAGAAAAATGTTGGGATAGGAAAGTATCCTGACATTTTTTTTGAAAAATTTTGCATGTCACCTTCCTGTAAGGTTGCTTTTTTATACTATACTTAAAATAGAGAAAAAGAGAGGTGCCTGTTTATGATAAAACTTATTTTTGCAGGAATCAAAAGAAGGAGAAAAGAAATTCGGTATGTTTCTGTGGTTACGTTTGCGGCAGTATTGTTTTTATGTGGGATTACATTATTCCAAAGCATCATGAACAAATATGTCGTGCAAAAGAACCTGGATACCTATGGAAACTGGATCGTATCCACAATAGGGAAAAATTTAAGTCATCCATATTTCTTGTTGGACAGCAGTTGTACAGTAGGAGCTAGTCTCATGGAGGAAGAGACCTGGATAGAAAATGGAATTATGGTCGGCATAGCGGCAGAGGATTTTGATCTTGTGGACGGTTCCAATTTTTATGAAGGACGTATGCCGGAAACGGAAAATGAAATTGTAATGGATACCATATCGTTGGCAAAGCTTGGCTACAGTTATGATCTTGGTCAGATAGTTTCTGTGCATTACAGAACTTCCGAAGGTCTGATCGCAGAAAAGGAATATGAGCTGGTAGGGATCATAAAATGTTTTGCACAAATTTGGAAAGTCGATGGAGATTATCCGCTTCCGAATTGTTTTGTGTCGTCGGAAGAATTTGAAAAGAATTATAAACAAAATAGCTATACAGTGTATTTTTACCAATTAGATCCGAAATACAGTGATATTGATACCAAAGAATTTGGATATCAGTTTGTAGATGCAGATGAAGAGGGTTTGACAATTTTTAACAGTTATGTTTATGAAAATCAGCTCTGGGGAACTTCGGATCTCTATCAAAAAGTGACATTCGCGCTGATGGTAATATCAGCGTTGGCAATTAGTTACCTTATGATTGCGTATACTGGCAAAAGGCGAGGCGTTTATTACAAATATCGCTGTATTGGCGCTTCGAAAAGCCAGGTGCGCCGCATTATCCTGACGGAATGTATTTATGCTACGCTGCCAGAGATTGTTTTAGGAATCGCACTTTCTTATCTTGCTGCCTTTGGAATCAGCAAATATATCAGTATTTCCAAAGAAATGACGGATTTCTATGAACTTGATGCAGAACTGTTTGCAGGACAGATCCTGGCGACGGTCGGTGTTGTACTTGTGGCAGTGTTGGTGACGCAGTTTAGCATCAGTGATAAACGATTATCAGGCAATACAGGAACTGTAAAACCTTCCAAATATAAAAAACTTCGAAGGATTGCGATGCGAACAAAGAAACCGGAGAAGACGATTTTTAAACGTCAAAATGCACTCAGACCAATCCAGAATCTAGTTTCAGCATTGTTTTCTATGATTGTATGTGCCATTCTTGTTTTTTGTATCAATAGAATCGTAGAAAGTTATAGCGATACGGAATTTGTCTTGAGGGTAAATAATGATTTTAACATGAATGCATCTGTGAATCATACATTTGAGGTAATCGATCAAGATCCAAATGATGGAATTTCAAATGAGAAACACTCATTTTCCATGTATGATATGTATACTGGTGCGGATGAAATTCTTTTGGAACAGATTCAGATGTGTCCAGGAGTGGATACAGTAGGATATATCATTCAAGATGAACTTCATTACTTTACTTGGGAAGGTATGGAAGACAGTAAGCTGATGAAAAAGCTCAAAGAGGCTCAGGAATGCGGTACTCCAGTGGAATATGAGATGAAGATGCTCTTTTATGAAGATTTATCAGATATAAAGGAACAGGTAGAAGTTTGGGGGGATTCGCAAAACATAGACTGGGATAAATTTGAAGCAGGGGAGCAGGTCATTTTGATCGTAAATGCCTATAATTTTGAAACAGGTGAAAAATTAGAGGATACGCTTCAGCTTGGAGACATGATTACTATAAAAAATGCATTGACGGATGCGGTAAATACATCTGTAGAAATAGCGCTGCTAAGAGAGTTCAATGAAAGAGAACTGCATAATGAAATCTATACCAGCACCTATAAAATGCTTGGTTCGGTAGCATTTGCCGAAAAAATAGCAGCAAGTGAAGGACAGGAGTTAAGAGCAAATGAGATACAGATTATGTATAACCAGAATGCTTCTTATGAGTCATCCGATAAACAATTGACAAGACTGGCAAAAGATAATGATCTTGATTTTAGTTCCTTTGCAGAGTTCAGACGTATTTTTAAACAACAATTGCTGCAGGACATTGCGATTTATGGGGCAGTATTTCTTATGATCGCGACTATTTATATTGTGATCCAGAGAAGTTTCCTGGCAAGCAAAAATAAATATTGGCAGACGAGATTTGTTCTCTTAAAGCAAATCGGAATGGAAGATGATCAATATTTTAAGATGGCCTTCAAAGAGGAATGTAAGTCATATCTCTGGCTTTTCCTTGGATTGATTCCGGGATGGTATCTATCGGCTTGTGCACTATTTGAGATATATGGTACTTTGGAAGGGGAACAAAGTGTTGTCTGGTACTTTTTATTCCATCGCATTGACCATAAAATCTATATCGGAATGGCGTTACTGCTTTATCTTGTGGTAGTTGCTGGTTCGGCAAATGTCATTCGAAAGTGCATGGCTCCCGGATGGAGAAGGATTTGCAATCTGTAAAAAGATTCGAGAAAAAAGCCAGAAGCCAGTAATATTTTTGACTGTCTGTGATGATGAAGAATCCGTGATACAAGGATTGGAACTTGGCGGGGATGATTATGTGATAAAACCATTTCGCATACGAGAGCTTTTATCCAGAATTCAGGCAAACCTAAGAAGATTGGAGCAGGCAAAATCTGCAGAAGTTCTGAGTTGTGACGGACTTTTATTGAACGAAGAACAGGGAAATGTCAAAAAGGGAGAGGAAGAACTTTTGTTTAGACCCGTGGAATATCAGCTGCTGTTAAAACTGATGAAGAACAGTGAAAGAATCGTGAAACGAGAAGAACTTCTTACCTGCCTTTGGGATGGAGAGAAAAATGCGGTAGAAGACAATACATTGTCGGTGCATATCAGCAGACTGAGAGGAAAAGTCGGAGGAGAATATATTGAAACAGTACGTGGATTTGGATATCGTTTTACCAAAAAAGTGCAAAAAAAGATATTATAATGCTTTACTGACAATCAGCATATTGGGGCTGATTGTCTGTTTTGTTGTCGGAATTTATCTGATGAATTATCATGCACTGCGATTTCAGCAAAATGCGATCGGGGCATTATATTTAGAGGATAAGGGCGTGAGCAAAGGACATCTCTATGCTTTATATGAGGATATTTCAGAAGAAAATATAGAAGCCTCGAAGGAAGCAATGAAAGAGTTCGCTTTTACTGAAAAAGGGAAAGTATATTTAAATGATTCGATGGGACTATTTAGGAAAATAGCTCCAGTCATGGGAATGTGTGTCTGTTTGGCTGGGGTTGCTATTTATGTTTGTTATCAGAGAGAGTGGTTGCTGAAAAAAGAAAAAGAAGATCTGGAAGCGAAAATCCATGAGCTTGAGCAGAGAACAATGCAAGAAGACTATGAGAAAGAACAAAATCAGAGGATTCAAAATTTTATAGAAAATATTGCCCATCAGATAAAAACACCAATCAGCAGAGTATATTCTTCTTTATATATGCTAGAGGAAGAAGTGGAAGACTCGCATGGCAAAGAGCGCATTGATGAATGTTATTCTCATTTGGAAAGTGTCAATGCATTGATGAAGCGGCTTATGGATATTGGTAAACTGGAAGCAGGAAAAGTGATTTTTAAGAAGGAAAAATTAAATTTGGAGATACTTTTGGAAGATGCGGCAAAGAGTTGTGTGAGCGATAGAAATCAAATACAGATATCCTTTGAGTCAAAAGAGAGAGAATATTATGGGGATTATGAACTTCTGCGGGAAGCATTTATGAATATCATTAAAAATGCACTGGAACATGACAAAAGTGGAGAGAAAATTGAAATCGCTTGCAGCTGTAATGTGGATCAAATGAAGATTTCGGTAAGAGATCATGGGTCTGGACTTAGTGAAAAAGATATTCCGAACTTGTTTGACCGTTTTTATTTGCCGGAAAATGTAAAATCCACTCATACAGGAATCGGTCTCAATCTTGCAAAGCTGATTTTTGAAGGACATTTTGGAAGCATATATGTGTACAATCATGCAGAAGGCGGTGCAGTATTTAATGTGATTTTGCCTATGTACCCTTTAAAAATAAGAAGTGAATTGCTATAATAAATGAAAAATTTATTAGAAACAGAGGAAAAAGAGATGCTGGAAATATTAGCAAGGGCAGGTTGTTTTGTGGCAATCATTGTGTTAGGATACGTACTTCGCAGAGTTGGATTTTTTAAAGAAGAAGATTTTAAAGTGTTATCGAAGATTGTGCTTCGGATTACACTGCCGGCGGCGATCGTATCCAGTTTTTCGGGAAAACAGATCGATCCGGCACTGCTTTCACTTGCATTGATCGGTCTGGGCGGAGGCATTATTTATATGGTAATTGCCTACGTGATCAATCGTGGACGCGGGAAAGAACATCAGGCTTTTGAAATGTTGAATACTGCCGGATATAATATAGGAAATTTTACATTGCCGTTTGTGCAGAGTTTTTTAGGACCAATGGGTGTTATCACCACCAGCCTATTTGATACAGGAAACGCTTGTGTATGCCTCGGTGGTTCCTACAGCGTTGCATCTAGTGTAAAAGAAGGCAGCGGATTCTCAGCAAAAAGAATTTTAAAATCTATGCTGAAATCAGTTGCATTTGATAGTTATATTGTGATGATCACATTGAATTTACTGCATATTTCATTGCCGTCTGTGGTAGTTTCATTTGCAGATATTATTGCAAATGCCAATGCATTTATGGCGATGCTTATGATCGGTGTTGGATTTAAACTGAGTGGAGAGAAGAGTCAGATTGGAAGTATTGTTCGAATTTTAGTGGTTCGTTATAGCGTGGCACTTCTGATCGCACTAGGGTGCTTTTTCTTATTGCCGTTTTCTCTGGAAGTAAGACAGGCACTGGTAATTCTTGCGTTTAGTCCGATCGCTTCGGCGGCGCCTCCATTTACCGAAGAACTGAAGGGAGATGTAGGACTTTCCAGCGCGGTAAATTCTATTTCTATTGTATGCAGTATCATCATTATTGTGGTTATCTTAATTATAATGTTATAAAGAAAATCTCAGATTGAGTTTGCAGAAAAAGCTGTGGCATGAAAAGTGTCACAGTTTTTATTTTTACAAAAAAGTCTTGATAAGACTATGGTGGCGTGATATAATACGTATATCAATAATAGTCATAAAAAGCATATCTAAATCGCAGGCAATTCGCCAGAATTTCAAATTATTTTACAATCATATCTACAGAGATACATTTCTTTCATATTTACATTCAAAATAGAACTAGAACACTTCTGTAGATAAATATAGTTACAGGAGGTAGTGGATGCAGGAAAAAAATATCATAACAAATGCATATTGGTCTGATAATGAAAGATTTGCAGATATTATAAATGTGGGAATTTTTAAAGCGAAGAAAGTATTGTCAGCTGAAAAGTTAGAGGAAGTAAATGGAATCTTAAATACATTTATAGACAAGAGAGGAAAGAAAAAAGGAATCAATCGATATCGAGATGTAGTGAAAAAGGCAGCGTTTGGAACGAATTTTATGATCATGGGAATCGAAAATCAAACGGATATACATTATGTAATGCCTGTCAGAGTAATGGGATATGATTTTATGAGCTATGATAAACAATGGAAAGAAATAAAAAAGCAGCATGAAAAAGCAAAGGACTTAAAAGGAGCAGAGTATTTATCAGGATTTTCCAAAACAGACAAATTAGCCCCTATGTGTACATTGGTTTTGTACTATGGTGAAAAGCCGTGGGATGGACCTACAAGATTGTCGGAATTACTTGATTTTACAGATGTTCCGGAGTCAGTGAAAGAGGTAATTGCAGATTATCCGATTCATGTGATTGATGTAAGACGTTTCACGGAAAGTGAAAAATTAGAAAGCGATGCAAGATTGCTCTTTGGAATATTGCAGAGAGAAGGTAATGCAGAGGAGATGAGATCTTACAGAGAAGAAAATGAAGAAGCATTTTCGAATATGAGAGAAGAAGCGTATGATGCAATTGCAATTTTAACGAAATCGGAGGGAATTTTAGAGATGAAAGAGAGAAGAAAGAGTAAAGATCCTAGACAAAATTTATGTAAAGCATTTCGAGAAATGTTAGAGGAAGATTTGAGAATAGAAAAAGAAAAATTACGGGAACAGGCAAGAGAACATGTAAAGCAGCAAGTGGAGGAACAGGTAAAACAGCAAGTGGAGGAACAGGTAAAACAGCAAGTGGAGGAACAGGTAAAACAGCA
>CAZUVY010000024.1:0-18913 GCA_964623905.1 uncultured Faecalimonas sp. | reverse complement strand
AACAGCAAGTGGAGGAACAGGTAAAACAGCAAGTGGAGGAACAGGTAAAACAGCAAGTGGAGGAACAGGTAAAACAGCAGGTGGAGGAACAGGTAAAGCAGCAGGTTGAGGAGCAAGTAGAAGAAGGAGTAAGAAGTGAAAGGATCACTTGCATTTTTGAACTTTTACGTGATCTGGGAAATATTCCCAAGGAAGTGGAAGCAGAAATTTTTGAAGAAAAAGATTTATATGTATTGAGCAGATGGTTTAAAATTGCTGCAAAGTCGGATACGATGGAACAATTTTTAGAAACGGCAAATCTATAAAAATTTAGAAATACAATATTGGGGAATAGGAATGAATCTCCAAACGGTGTACATACTATGAAGTATGAATGAGGATGAAGGAGTATGTATGGAGTCATTATGGAGAAAACAGACAGGAAAAATAGAAGCAGGAAGCAAAGGGAATCATATACATTGGGATGTGATCGTGATTGGAGCCGGCATGGCTGGAATTCTGACTGCTTATTATCTGCAAGAGCAGGGAAAGAGAGTGCTTGTGCTGGAAGCAAATGAAATTGCATCTGGGCAGACAGAACGAACGACTGCAAAAATCACCAGCCAGCATGGATTAAAATACAGCAGACTGATCAGGACGCTCGGAAAAGAAAGAGCCAGACTGTATGCAAAGGCAAATGAGAAGGCTATTGATGAATATGAAAAACTGATTCGAAAACAAAATATAGCGTGTGACTTTGAACGGACTTCGGCATATTTGTATACAACGCAAAATGAAAGAAAGTTAAAGAAAGAAGAGAAAGCGGCTTCTGCTATTGGGATTGAAATGTTTTATGTAGATGAGACAGAACTTCCGTTTATGGTAAAAGGAGCGATAGGGTTTCGAAATCAGGCACAATTTTCACCGCTTTTATTTATAAAACATATTTGCAAAGAGTTGAATATTAAAGAACATGAAAAGGTAATTGATATTATAGGAGATCAGGTTTTTACAGAAAATGAAGTATTTTCGGCAGAGCAGATTGTGGTTGCTACCCACTATCCTTTTATCGATATCCCTGGCTTTTATTTTTTGCGTCAGCATCAGGAACGAAGTTATGTTTTGGCTCTCTCAGGATGCAAAGAAATAAAAGGAATGTATTATAGTATGGATCAGGAAGGATTGTCTGTTAGACAGGCAGGAGAATATATCCTGCTTGGCGGAGGTTCTCATAGAACCGGGAATCTGAAAGCCGGAGGAGCGTATGCTTTTTTAGAAAAAGCAAAAAAGGATTATTTTCCGGATGGCAAAGAAGTGGCAAGATGGTCAGCTCAGGATTGCATGCCCCATGACGGGATTCCTTTCATCGGGCGCTATTCCATGTTCAAATCCAATCTATATGTAGCAACAGGATTTCAAAAATGGGGAATGACATCTTCTATGATCGCTGCGATGATTCTGCGGGATGAAATTTGCGGCAACAAAAATCCATATGCAAAACTTTTCACACCACAAAGATTTTATTTCAGAGCCGGAATTATGAATTTTCTTGTTGATATGGGTGTGAGTATCAAGGGCTTATTTATGGGTTGGATTTTGAGAAAGAAGCCTAAGTGTCCCCATATGGGATGTGAATTAAAATGGAATCCAGACGAAAAAAGCTGGGATTGTCCATGCCATGGATCCAGATTTGAAGAAGGCGGAGAACTTTTAGATAATCCATCAGATGTTGGAATAAATGTTAACAAGATATAGAGCCCAAAAAGAATGCAGCTTTCTGCCGTTGAAATCATTAAAGTTAACGGCAGAGAGCTGCTATTTTCAATGAATCCCTACTTTGTTTTGATTCCTTTCAGGATATGCATGAAAAAGATAGACATAATATCCATAATTCCTGTAAAATAGATTCAGGATTTATGAATTTGGACAAATTATTTTCAGGAGGAAATCAATATGAACCAGACGAGAATAGAACGCGTGTTAGGCGCATTAAAAGATATGGGAGTTTCTCAAATGCTGATTACAGATCCAATGTCAATTTATTATCTGACAGATGTTTATGTGCATCCAGGAGAACGTTTTTATGCACTTTACCTTCGAGAAGACGGAAAGCATATTTTCTTTTTAAATAAACTTTTCGTGATCCCGGAAGGAGTAGAGATTACAAAAGTATGGTACAGCGATACGGATGCGCTTACAGAGATCGTTGCAAAGCATCTGGATAAGACGGCAGTTCTCGGTGTAGATAAGGATCTGAAAGCAAGATTTTTACTTCCGCTTATGGAAGCAAATGCGGCTTCGGGATTTGTGAATGCTTCTTATGCGGTTGATATCACAAGAGCCTGCAAAGATGAGGAAGAAAAAGAAAAAATGCGTGCGGCGTCTGCTATCAATGATCAGGCGATGGCAGAGTTTAAAAAGCTGATTCATGCGGGGGTGACAGAAAAGCAGGTTGCAGATCAGTTGAAACAGATTTATGTGTCTCTGGGAGCAGATGGTCATTCTTTCACGCCGATCGTTTCTTTCGGAGCAAATGCGGCTGATCCTCATCATATGCCAGATGATACAGTGTTAAAAGAAGGGGATTGCGTATTATTTGATGTGGGATGTATTAAGGATGGATATTGCGCAGATATGACGCGTACTTTCTATTATAAATACGTAACAGAGGAGCATCGCAGAATTTATGAAATCGTGCGTGCAGCAAATGAAGCAGCAGAGGCGAAAGTGAAGCCGGGAATGGTGCTTTCGGAGATTGATGCGACAGCAAGAAATCTGATCTCAGATGCAGGGTATGGACCAAATTTCACACACAGACTTGGCCATTTTATCGGGCTTGATGTGCATGAATACGGAGATGTATCTGCGGTGAGCGACTGGAAGGCCGCGCCGGGCATGATTTTCTCAATTGAACCGGGAATTTATCTGGCAGGAGATACTGGAGTGCGAGTGGAAGACCTGGTACTTGTAACAGAAGATGGCTGTGAGATTTTAAATCATTATTCTAAAGAAATTGAAATTATCGAATAGAGGAAACTATATGAAAGTAGTTGTGGCGATTGATTCTTTTAAAGAGAGCCTTTCTTCAATCGAGGCAGGAACTGCTGTCAAAGAAGGAATTCTGGCAGCGATCCCAGAGGCAGAAGTTCAGATCAGCCCAGTTGCAGATGGCGGGGAAGGAACCACATCTGCACTGACTTGGGGAATGGGTGGTATACTGGAACACATAGAGGTGACGGGTCCATTGGGGGCAGGTGTAAGGTGCACATATGGACGAATTCCGGCCACAGATACTGCGATTATTGAGATGGCGGAGGCAGCAGGCATTATGCTGGTTCCGGTGGAAAAAAGAAATCCACTTCACACAACAACATATGGAGTGGGAGAAGCAATCAAAGATGCCATTCAAAAGGGGTGCCGTCACTTTATCATTGGGATTGGAGGAAGTGCGACAAACGATGGCGGAATCGGGATGCTTCAGGCACTGGGTTATGGGATGCTGGATGCGGAAGGAAATCCGATTCCATTTGGAGCAAAAGGGCTGGAAAGATTATCGAGCATTTCAGAGGAAGGCGTGATTCCGGAACTTTCGGAATGCACATTTCGCGTTGCATGTGATGTGACAAATCCGTTGTGCGGAGAGAGAGGATGCAGCAAGGTGTTTGGTCCGCAAAAGGGAGCGACTTCTGATATGATTCCAAAGATGGATATGTGGCTGACCAGATTTGCTGAACTTACTTCGGAAAAATACGAGAAAGCAGATGCAGATTTTCCGGGAGCAGGAGCAGCAGGTGGTCTGGGATTCGCATTTTTATCTTATACCAATGCCACATTGGAGCCGGGAATCCAGATCGTTCTGGAGGAGACCGGGCTGGAGGAAAAGATCAAAGAGGCAGATTTTGTAGTGACAGGAGAAGGAAGGCTGGATAGTCAGACGATATATGGAAAAGTTCCGGCAGGTGTTGCGAAGATTGCGAAGAAATACGGAAAGCCTGTGATCGCTTTCTGTGGGGCTGCCACGAAAGAGGCTGCTATATGTAATGAACATGGTATTGATGCATATTTTCCAATCTTGCAGCGTGTGCAGACGCTGCAAGAAGCAATGGATGCAGAATGTGCAAGAGCAAATCTGAGAGATTCTGCGCAGCAGGTATTCCGCTTGATCAGAAAGATAACAAAGTAAAGGAGGAAATACTGTGAAATATTTGATTGTAGTAGATATGCAGAAAGATTTTGTAGATGGCGCACTTGGCACAAAAGAGGCAGTTGCGATCGTGCCGGACGTCGTTGAAAAAATCAAGAATTTTGATGGGAAAGTGTTATTTACCAGAGATACACACCATGAAAATTATATGGAGACACAGGAAGGACGAAATCTCCCAGTGCCGCATTGTATCAAAGGAACAGAAGGGTTCGAACTGATCCCAGAATTAAAAGAACTTTGTAAGACAGAGCCAATTGACAAACCGGTATTTGGAAGCGCTTATCTGGGACAATTTTTACAGGAAGAAGACCAGAAAGAACCAATTACATCGATTACTTTGATTGGTCTTTGTACAGATATCTGCGTGATCTCAAATGCATTTATCATCAAGGCATTTCTTCCAGAGGTTCCAATTATCGTAGATGCCAGATGTTGTGCGGGAGTTACGCCAGAGAGTCATTTGCGATCATTAGAATCTATGAAAACATGTCAGATTCAGATTATGAATGAATAAAAGGAGCGAGAAAAATGAAGGTATTATTATTAAACGGAAGTCCACATGCAGCAGGGGCAAATCACACTGCACTTCAGGAAATGGTGAAAGTATTTGAAGAAAATGGAGTTGAGACAGAAGACATTCAAGTGGGAAATCTTGCAGTCAGAGGATGTATTGCCTGTGGTTATTGTGGCAAGAATGGAAAATGTGCGATCGATGATATTGTAAACGAGATTGCACCAAAGTTTGAAGAAGCGGATGGACTTGTAGTTTCAAGCCCTGTGTACTATGCTTCTGCAAACGCAACAGTGGTTGCAGTTATGGATAGATTGTTCTACAGCACTCGTTTCGATAAGACAATGAAAGTAGGAGCGAGTGTAGTGACAGCAAGAAGAGGCGGTGCATCTGCAACTTTTGATGAATTAAATAAATATTTTACAATCAGCGGAATGCCAGTAGCATCCAGCCAATACTGGAACAGCCTTCATGGCAACAATGCAGAGCAGGCAGTTCAGGATGAAGAAGGACTTCAGGTAATGAGAACACTGGCAAAGAATATGACATTCTTGATGAAGAGTATCGCACTCGGAAAAGAAGCATTTGGATTACCAGAAAAAGAAGCAAAAATTGCAACAAATTATATTAGATAAGTGATTTTGGATAAAATTGGATTACTCTTTTCTCTTGACAAGAAATTGGAGTTAGGATAAACTGACATGCGGAATAAGTTAGAAGAAACTAACTAAAAATGGAGGTCATATGAGAACAAGAAAAATGAGAATGGCAGTAAACTGGGTGATGCTGATTTCCCTGATCGTAGTATTTGTAACAGGTATTTTGTTAAAACCAATGCCTGGTATGTGGATGGGAATTGCACATGGAGTATCTGGTTTCTTGCTTGTGATTAGCGCAATGATTCATTGTATCCAAAATCGTATGTTTCAAATACATAAAAAAGCATAGGAGGAAACTTTCATGAGAGGACTGGGAATCATAGCCGGAATACTGCTCAGTATTCTGGGAGGATATGCATTCTTTATGGAAATAGACATGTTTGTCAGATTGGGATGGCTTCTTGGAATTGTCTTTATGATCAATGGAGCGGTATTGATCGTTCCGGCAATTCAGGAGAAGATAAAGGCGAAGAAAAAGGCAGCAGAGCCAGAACCGCCTGTGAGAAGGAAAAAGAAAAAACAGCCGGAGCAGCCAAAGAAAAAGGATTATACAAACAATATCCTTGGCGGTATCAGTATTGGAGTTGGATTTATTATCTTTCTGAGTGGCATCACAAAGACCTTGACAGACATCAGTCTGGTGTATTTAGTTGGTTCCTGTGTCATGTTTTATGGAGTGATTCAATTGTCAGTCTTGACAAAAGAGCCAAAAGAAGAAGAGTCAAAGCCGGCAAAGAAGAAAAAGAAAGCAAATGTAGAAGCGGAAGAAAAGCAAGAAGGCAAAACAACTACGATTGTTTGCTGTGTGATTTCGCTGGTGATCGGAGCATTGGCCGTTTGTCACAGTTTTATGGACATTATGTCTATTGACAAACTGGTTTCTTACAACTTGGTGATGCAGGGCGTCAACTGTGTTGTAGCTGCACTGAACGTACATAAAAAGCAATAAAGAATCAGTTAAGGCGCGAATAAGAGAGTTTGTACTCTTAATCGCGCCTTATATTAATAAAGCAGATCTATATTTATACAGTATGTCTCACGGCATTATCCTGGAAACGGAAATAGTCGGCTCTGTGACGTGACTGTGTATACTCAAACATAATCCCATCTTTATTAAAAGTCTGACTGGTGACAACGGCAAGGCAGTTGTAATCCCCAAGATCCAGGTATTTCTCATCAATTTCTGTCATTTTTTCTACCGTCATGATTCGTTTACTGTTGACGATAGAGACTCCGAGTTCGTTTTCCAGATAAGCATAGATCGAGTGACTTGCAATTTCTGGAGTAAGACCTTTTGCAACCTCTTTTAAGAAATAATTGTGGTTAATGATCAGAGCCTTTCCATCTAGATAGTGAACACGCTGAAGATAGTACAATTCTGAGCCGACCGGAAATCCAGTTCTTTTGGAAATCTTTGAATCAGCAGTGATTTCCGTAAACAGTACAACTTCTGTTTTGGCATCCTGCTTGTTGCGAACCGCCGACTCCTTGAAAGACTCGATTCCCCCAATTGTAAAAGTAGCCTGCATACTAGGCTGGTAAATATTGCGAACCCCTTTTCCCTGCATGGTCTGCACGTATCCATCGGAAACCAATTCGCTGATCGCACGGCGAATAGTATTGCGTGAACAATCATAGTCTAAAATCAGTGTATTTTCAGAAGGAATCATGGGCGACGGTCTTGCAATTGTTCCTGAAGAAGATGTTTTATATGCACCAGCAGATGCAACAGTATGTGCAGTGATGGAAGAATCACGCCACGCATGTGGACTTGCACTGGAAAATGGAATGGAAATTCTCTTACATATTGGTATCGATACAGTAGCAATGAAAGGTGACGGATTCGAATACTTGATCAAAGACGGACAGCAAGTAAAAGCAGGAGCACCATTGATCCGTTTTAACAGAGAAAAGATCAAGGCAGCAGGAAAAACAGATACAGTAGTATGTGTGATCACAAATCCTGGCAGTGTAGAAAAAATGAATTTTGTCACAGGATTAAGAGCAACGGCAAATAAAACAACAATCGTAAAATTCTAGTAAAGAGGTATTTATGACAGATTTTAGAAAAAGCGCAGTATATCAGATTTATCCAAAATCATTTTATGATACAAACGGCGATGGTCTTGGTGATTTGAGAGGGGTAACAGCAAAATTAGATTACATCAAAGAACTGGGCGTGGACTATATTTGGATGACTCCGTTTTTCGTATCACCACAAAATGATAATGGGTACGATGTAGAAGATTATTACAACATTGATCCTCGTTATGGAACGATGGCGGATTTTGAAGAACTTGCAAAAGAAGCAGACAAGAGGGGCATTCGTCTTATGCTGGATATGGTGTTCAACCATACTTCCAGCAGACATGAATGGTTCCAGAAGGCTCTGGCAGGGGATGAAAAATACAAAAATTTCTATATTTTCAAAAAAGGACAAAAGCCAGGCGTACCTCCAACGAACTGGGAAAGTAAATTTGGCGGAAATGCATGGGAATATGTGCCTGAGATGGATGAATATTACCTCCATCTGTTTGATGTAACTCAGCCGGACTTGAACTGGGATAATGAAGAAGTCCGCAAAGAAGTGCAGAAGATTGTAAGATTCTGGATGGAAAAAGGGGTAAAAGGATTCCGTTTTGATGTAGTAAACCTGATCAGCAAGAGTGACTATCTGGATGATTATGAAGGAGACGGAAGAAGATTTTATACAGACGGACCAAATATTCATAAATATTTGAAAGAATTAAATGAAAATTCATTTGGTCAAGATGCAGAAATCGTAACCGTAGGTGAAATGTCAAGCACGACAATGGAAAACTGTTTCCAATATGCAGGGGCTGACAGTCATGAATTATCGATGGTGTTCAGTTTCCATCATTTGAAAACAGATTTTGCAGGAAACGAAAAATGGGTACTTGTTCCAAATGATTTCATGAAGCTGAAACGTATCTTATTTGACTGGCAGACAGGAATGGCAGAAAACAATGCATGGAATGCAGTGTTCTGGTGCAATCATGATCAGCCAAGACCAGTATCACGTTTTGGTGACGAAGGACAGTACTGGAAAGAGTCAGCAAAAATGCTTGCGACCATCATTCACTGTATGCGCGGAACTCCATACATTTACCAGGGAGAAGAACTTGGTATGACAAATCACGGGTTTACTGATATTTCCCAGTATCGTGATGTGGAAAGTCTGAACCATTTTGAAATCCTGCAAAAGAAAGGTCTGACAGAGGCGGATGCCTACCGTATCCTTCAGGTACATTCACGAGATAACGGCCGTACACCAATGCAATGGTCAGATAGAGAACAAGCTGGATTTACAACCGGAACTCCATGGATTCAGGTGACTCCAAATTATGTGAAGATCAATGCAGAAAGTCAGCTTACAGATGCAGATTCCATCTTCTCTTATTATAAAGAGCTGATTCGTCTTAGAAAGGAAATGGATATCATTGCATATGGCGATATCAGACCAATTGATGAGAAGCATCCTTCGGTATTTGCTTATGAAAGAGAGTATCAGGGAGAAAAATTGCTGGTGGTATGTAATTTCTATCGCGATGAAGTAACATGGAAGAGTGGAATGGATCTTAGCGAGTACAGAAAAATACTTGGAAATTATGAAGGACAACAAATCGAATCAGAAATTGTGAAATTAAGACCATATGAGGCGATTGTATTATCAAAATAGAATCTTAATGGAATAGAAAACCCCAGTAGTTGCATGCTACTGGGGTTTTCGCATGCATATATTTAGAATACGAGGTGACGATTTAATAGAATGTTTATAATCACTTCCAACCTATGTATGTTAAACTAGAGCGGTAGTTTAGAAGTTTACCGGAGGGAAAACAGAATGTTACAAATCAAGAACATATCAAAGCAATACAAAACGGGGGATCTTGTTCAAAACGCACTGAGTGATGTAAGTTTGAACTTTCGTGACAATGAGTTTGTGTCAATCTTAGGACCGTCAGGTTCTGGGAAAACTACACTGCTCAACATCATTGGTGGTCTGGACCGTTATGATAGTGGTGATTTAATCATTAACAATGTTTCCACAAAGAATTACAAGGACAGAGACTGGGATTCCTATCGAAATCATACGATCGGATTTGTTTTCCAGAGTTACAATCTGATTCCACATCAGACTGTTCTTGCAAATGTCGAATTGGCACTTACCATTGGTGGCGTTTCGAAAAAGGAAAGAAAGAAGAGAGCGTTAGAAGCGCTGGATGCTGTGGGCTTAAAAGAACAGGCACATAAGAAGCCAAATCAAATGTCAGGCGGGCAGATGCAGAGAGTTGCAATTGCCAGAGCATTGGTCAACAATCCTGACATCCTTTTGGCAGATGAACCAACAGGAGCACTGGATACTGAGACCAGTGTACAGGTTATGGAACTTCTTAAGAAGGTTGCAAACGACCGTCTGGTTATCATGGTTACACATAACCCGGAACTTGCGGAAGAATATTCAACCAGAATCGTAAAATTAAAAGACGGGAAAATCATGGATGATTCCGATCCATTTGTACCGGATGAGAAAGAGTTACTTCCGCCGGCACATAAGAATCTTGGAAAATCATCGATGTCGTTTTTGACAGCGATGTCGCTCAGTTTTAACAACTTGCTGACAAAGAAGGGGCGTACTATTCTTACTGCTTTTGCCGGTTCTATCGGGATTATCGGGATAGCACTGATTTTGTCACTCTCAACTGGATTCCAGAATTATATTGATCAGATACAAGAAGATACACTTTCCTCTTATCCATTGTCTGTCACTTCAGAGACGGCGGATATGACAACTGCCCTGCTTTCCATGGCGTCGCAGACTGGTGAGGGAACAGGTGAGGATACAGTAGAAGAAAAACAATATATCAGTACCATGTTTTCTTCCATTGGATCCAATGATTTAAAATCTTTCAAAGAATATTTGGAAGAAAATGCGGATGAAGTAGATGAGATGGTTTCTCTGGTTCGTTATCAGTACAGCGTAAGCCCGCTGATCTATACAGAGGATGTGAATGATAAGATCACGCAGTTAAATCCAAGCACACTCCTCTCTTACTTAAGCGGCGGCACAAGTTCATCGTTGATGCTAAGTTCGACAGGGACATCGGTATTTAATGAAATGATTGATGATCCAGAAATGCTCAGTGAACAGTATGATGTACTTGCCGGAAGATGGCCGGAAAAATACGATGAAGCAATCCTGGTTCTGCCAGAACCGAATGGAATGTCTGACTTGCTGGTTTACAGTCTTGGACTTCGTGACAATAAAGAATTAGAAAATATGCTCTCAAAAATTATGGCAGGAGAAGCAGTTGAGAATACGAATGAACCATTAGAGTTTACATACGAAGAATTGATGCAGATTCCGCTCAAAGTAGTAGATGCGAGTGCGACTTACAAGTATAACGAAGAGTATGACATCTACGAAAGCATGACAGAAGATCAGGCATTTATGAAAGAAGTTTACGAGGATGCACTGGAACTGAAAATTGTGGGTGTTGTCTGTGCAAAAGATGGTTCAAATGCGACAAGTCTGATGTCGGGAGTAGCTTATACAAAAGAACTGACCGAATACGTGATCAAGACAGCATCTGAATCCGAGATCGTCAAAAAACAATTGGCTGACAGGGAAGTCAATGTGTTCAGCAATAAGCGTTTTGATGATGACAGCGAAGAGGCCGGACTTGACTTTCAAGATATGATTTCAATTGATACAGACATGTTATCTTCTGCATTTGGAGTAACGATCAATGAAGATGATATTTCAAAAATGACACAAGGTTATATGGGTGAGATTTCTTCTGCAATTACGACAGATACTTCAAAAGCGGAAGAAGCATTTACAAATACACTGACGACCCTGACTACAAATCTTTTGAATGATTATATCACTGCAAAAGCAAATCCGATGCTTGGAAATGCAGCAACCATGAAACTGAGTCAGGTTGAAACTGTGGTGAATGATTTTATGGCGCAGGATGTAAGCAAGAACCTGCTTGCGGCCTTGGAAAAGGAGTATCTGGTTCCTCAGGATACATTTGCATCTGTATATGGAGAAATGCTGAAGGGATTCCTGCAAGGATACATTTCAATGGCATCCATGGATCCAAATGAGACAGAAGATCCAAGCGGAATCTTTATGAGTGATATGGTAGAAACTATGGTGACAGAGTTCGTTTCACAGGATGCAGTGAAAGCGGCTGGAAGCCAGTTGGCAGCAGGCATGACAGAGGCCGTGATGCAAAAGACAATTCTTACCAAAGTCGGAGAACTGACAGGAAAATTGATGGGAAGCATGGCAAATGCTTTTAATGTAGATGAAAGCAAGATTGCAGGAGCATTCAATTTTGAATTAAGCGAAGAAGAACTGATGCGTCTGTTTGAGACAATGTCAGCCAGTGGTGTGGAGAAAAATGCAGATACAAACCTGACGACTCTTGGATATCAGGATATGGATGAGCCATCTTCGATTTCATTTTATTTCGAAGACTTTGAAGCAAAAGAAGTATTTGTAGACTTCTTAGAAGAATATAATGAAAAAATGGAAAACGAAGATGAAGACAAAGTGATCAAATATACAGATATTACTGGCATTTTGATGTCATCAGTGAAAACAATCGTAGACAGTGTAAGCTATGTACTGATCGCTTTTGTCAGCATCTCGCTGGTAGTTTCATCTATTATGATCGGAATTATCACATATATTTCCGTATTTGAACGAACAAAAGAAATTGGTGTTCTTAGAGCGATCGGTGCGTCTAAGAGAAATATTTCTTCTATATTTAATGCGGAGACGTTTATCGTAGGATTGTGTGCCGGAATGATCGGTATTGGAGTGACATTATCTCTGATTCCGTTGATTAATCACATTATCCATACGCTGACAGGAAATACAGCAATCAATGCGGTCCTTCCTGTACAAAGTGCAACTGTGCTGGTGATTTTAAGTGTGATCCTTACCTTGATCGGTGGATTGATTCCGTCAAAACAGGCGGCAAAGAAAGATCCGGTATTGGCACTTCGAAGTGAATAAAAAACAAAATATGCTGTATCAGCGAAGTTGCTGGTACAGCATATTTTTTGTGGTATAAAAGCTAGTTTTTCTTTGTGATTTTCATCAGCTTCTCATGCATGATAAACATTACGACCAGGATCAATAAAAGATAAGCTGGTAACAGTCCGGCACTGATGTGGTTGGCGATGAGACCAAAAAGTGGTGCCATCGTAATATTTCCAGTGTAAGCGCATGCCATCTGCACACCGATGATCGCCTGTGATTTTTCTGCTCCAAACATTTCCGGTGTGGAATGGATGACGCAAGGATAGATTGGGGCACATCCAAGACCCACAATAATAAGTCCGATCAGAGCAATCTGATGTCCAAAAGGAAGGAACATGAGTGCAAGCCCGAAAAGAACAATTCCCTGTCCCAGACGAATCATTTGATTGTCATTTAATTTCATCGTAATAAATCCACTGATTGCACGTCCGACCGTAATTCCGATGAAAAACATACTTCCATAGCTGGCAGCGATTTCTGCATTCAATCCATATTTCAAAACAAGATAACTGCTTCCCCAAAGGCCGGCAGTCTGTTCCAGAGCACAGTAGCAGAAGAACATGAGCATGATTTGTTTTGTACCAGGAATGCGGATGATCTCTGGCAAAGTAAGAGGTTTCTCAGCGTTTCCGCCTGCTTCTTCTGAGGCACCTTTGTCACCGCGGCCTTTCCAAAGTGGAAGGCTGAGCAGGATGATAACAGTAAGTACGATCTGGATAATCGAGATGTAACGATATCCCATTTGCCAACCCTGTCCGTTTGTAAGGGCGAAACTCATAATATAAGGACCAACACTGGCACCCACACCCCACATACAATGAAGCCAGCTCATGTGGCGGCTTTCATAGTGCAGAGCCGCATAATTGTTGATAGAAGCATCTACGCTTCCTGCTCCAAGACCATATGGGATTGCCCATAATAAAAGCATCCAGTAAGAATTGCTGATAGAGAATCCAAATAAAGCAATCGCAGTTGTAAGGACACTGAATGCAGTTACTTTTCCAGTACCAAATTTCTTGGTGAGTCTGTCACTTTGCAGACTGGAAATGATCGTTCCTCCTGAAATGATCATGTAAATGATCCCAGCATAGGATACAGGTACATTAAATTCAGGATAGATCGTAGGCCATGCAGAACCAAGCAAAGAATCTGGAAGGCCCAAGCTGATAAAAGATAGATAGATAATTGCTAATAGTAATTGAAACATCTTGTAATCCTCCTTGTGAACTGATACGATTATATCACCAAAGATCACAGCGAGATAGAATAAAACAGGTTAAAAACAGTAAAAATATATGACAAAATCTTCGAATGGAGGAAGCGTATGGCATTATCAGAATGTGTTTCATTTATAGACAAAACAGGACTGGAACTGGTGGAACATGGGAATCGGAGATTCCCGATCGCATGCTATCATGATAATCTGAGGGAATTGGCAGTGGACTGGCATTGGCATGAAGAGCTGGAGCTGATTTTGGTGTCAGAGGGAAGTGCGATCATTGCGGTGGACAGTGAGAGACATATGGTGCATGAAGGAGATGGTTTTTTTATAAATTCCGGAGTTTTACATGGATGCTGGAGTTTGGAAAATGCAAAGTGCAGATTTCATTCCATTGTGTTTCATCCCCGTCTGGTCGGTGGAAGCAGTGACAGTGTATTCTGGGAAAAGTATCTCAATCCAATCTTAAATCACACTTCGTTTAAAAGTCTGTTTTTGAGAAAAGAAGAACAGTGGCAGCAAGAGGCGCTCCAGTCACTGGACAATGCCTGGTTTGCATGTGTGGAAGAGCAGGAAGGATATGAGTTTCTGACACGGAATGAACTGTCAAAATTTATGTTTCTGATTTCACAGCATTTGGATGAGAAAAAAGAAATGGTGACGGAAAAGCAGATGCGGGACAGCAGCAGAATGAAAACAATGCTGGAATATATCGGAACGTATTCTTCGGATAATATTACAATGAAAGAGATTGCGGCAAGTGCTTCCCTTAGTGAAAGTGAATGTCTGCGTTGTTTTCACAATACCATCGGTACCACACCGATTCAGTATTTGAAATCCTACCGGATCAAAAATGCGGCAGAATTGCTTAGCAATACGGAAATGAAAATCGTGGATATCGGAATTGCATGTGGATTTCAGGATATGAGTTATTTCGCAAAAGCATTCCGAGGGGTGTATGGATGTACACCATCAGAGTATCGTGGGAAAAAGTAGTAAAATGTATTGAGAAAGCATATATTGCACTTAGGAGGTGACGATATATGTTTTCTTTTTTTCGTGCGAAGCCAGATGCGCAGGCTCAGATAAAAGGATATCCCAAGACACCGGAAATAGAAGGGACCATTTCTTTTTATGGAGTACACGGTGGAACGGTTGTGGTGGCCGATATAAGAGGTCTGCCAGAAGGAAATCAGTTTCATGGATTTCATATTCATGAGGGAAAAAGCTGCACTGATCCTGGAGGACATTATTCCAAAGAAAAAGAACAGCATCCAAATCACACTGGGGATATGCCATCCTTGCTGGCAAACAATGGAATCGCGTTCAGCGCATTTTACACAAATCGATTTTTCCCGGAAGATGTGGTTGGAAAAACAGTGATCATTCATGAAGGAGCGGATGATTTTAAGACGCAGCCATCCGGAGATTCTGGTGCGATGATTGCATGCGGAGAAATTGTGGGACAGATATAATTTATTGTATTACAATAAAAGATAATTGACAAACAATAACTACGCGCGTATACTTCAAATCAAATCAAATCAAAGAATACAAGGAGAAGAGATTGGAAATTTGATTGGGGGTATAGAGTTGAAGGTGATCACTGCATGTAAAAAACAGTATGATATTGTTGTAATTGGGGCGGGTCCGGCAGGATGCAATTTTGCAAGACTGATTGACTCAGAAAAATATAGCGTTTTGGTGGTGGATGGAAGTGAGAGAAAAGGTGAAAAAGTATGCGGAGGGCTTCTTTCACCGGATGCACAGGATTTATTTGCAAAATATGATATCAGTTTACCAAAAGAGGTGTTGGTATCTCCACAGCTTTTCTCTGTGAGAACGATTGATCTGGAACTAAAGCAGATCCGATATTATCGTCGCAGCTATATGAATTTGAATCGTGCCAAGTTTGACCAATTCATGAAAGAAATGATACCGGATCAGGTTGACTTTGTGAATGCAAGCTGCCGCTCTGTAATCCAAAAAGCAGATGGATATTTGTTGGAACTTCAGACGGGGGATGAGATTTTCACAGTGACCTGTGAATATGTAGTTGGAGCCGATGGAGCATCCTCTGTGGTGAGAAGGTGTCTGTTCCCGGAGGAAAAGATTCAGAGATATGTGTCTATCCAGCAATGGTTTTTGGCAGAAAATGAAAATCCATATTATTCCTGCGTATTTGACCATGCAACATCACCAAGCTGTTCCTGGATTTTCTTTAAAGATGGATATCTCGTATTTGGAGGTGCTTTTGAGCCTGCATATTGCAGAAAAGCGTTTGAAGAGCAGAAACGGAAACTTATCGAGAGAGGAATTGTACCAGGCAGTGTTTTTGAGCATCCAGTAAAAACAGAGGCGTGCATGGTGTCAAGACCGCATATGTTTCATGGAATCTGTCAGGGAAAAGAAACTGCATTTTTACTGGGAGAGGCAGCAGGTTTTATCAGTCCAAGTTCGTTTGAAGGAATCAGTTATGCATTGGCGAGTGGAGAAGCATTGGCAAAATCTTTCCATGAGAGTAAAACCAAAAAGGATGTCCAGAAAAAATATCGCTGCAAGACAGCACGTCTCAAATTAAAAGTGCAAATAAAATGTATAAAACATCCTTTTATGTTTCAAAAATTATTGCGCGCGCTAGTGTTAAAAAGCGGTATAGGAGCAATTCCGATTAAAAAACAATAAAATAGTAAAAGCTATCATTATTGATATTGTATTATTTTTCCATATATGATAAGATTTATTTAAATCAAAGAACGAATATCAAATCAGACAAGGAGGCATGCAGTATGAATAAAAACACATTTCGCAATTTATCTTATGGAGTATATATTATTTCTACATTAGACGGAGAAAGACCAACAGGGTGCGTAGCCAACAGCGCGATGCAGATTACATCATCACCGGCAAGTATCGCAGTCAGCATCAACCATGACAATTATACAAACGGATGTATTGAAAAAACTGGCAAATTCGCAATCTCAATCTTATCAGAACAATCTGCACCAGAGTTGATCGGAAGATTCGGATTCCAATCAGGAAAAGACGTAGATAAATTTGATGGTGTGGATGCAATGCAAAAGGAAGGTTTGTCAATCGTTGCAGATGCATGCGGATATATTGTTTGTAATGTAATAAATAAGATGGAAACTGCGACACATACCGTATTCCTCGGTGAAGTAGTAGATGCAGATTTGTTGAAGAAAGAAGAACCTATGACGTATGCATATTATCATAAAGTGGTAAAAGGCAAGAGTCCAAAGAATGCGCCAACATACATTCCAGAGGAAAAAGAAGAAAAAGTGGAACAATCAAAATGGGTATGCGGTATTTGTGGATATGTTTATGATGGAGAAGTTCCATTTGAAGAACTTTCAGAAGACTATAAATGCCCAATTTGTAAGCAGCCAAAATCAGTATTTAAGGAAGCATAAAAGAACGATCGGAGGTCAATGCGACCTCTGATTTTTTTGTGGAAAGCTTGAAAACAAATATTTTAGTCCTAAGAAGACTTGCATTCCTATGAATCCTGTGCTATTCTAGTCATACGCAAATTTCAAGGCACGATTTTCTACAGTGCCATTTGCAGTTCACTTGGTCTATCGATTCTCGGCAGTTCGCCAATGATTCCAAGTATTTGAAACTTATTTTAATTTATTTAGTAGGGAGGAGTATGCCTATGCACTATCAAAAAGCCTTGTCCTATAAGGAGGCTACTGGGGTCATTGAATATAATATGACCAACAATTACATGTTCCGTTTTATTCTTCAGAAAAATGAAAAAGTTCTAAAAGGTCTCATCTGTGCACTTCTGCATTTAAAGCCGGAACAAATCAGATCCATCAAAATCATGAATCCAATCAATCTATCAGGTGATGTCACTGGAAAAGAATTCATCCTGGACATCAATATCATCTTAAATGATGACACCATCATCAACCTGGAAATGCAGGTGGCCAATGAGCATAATTGGCCGGAAAGATCTCTTAATTATTTATGCCGTTCCTTCGATCAACTCTACAGCGGTCAGAAGTATGAAGAATCACTTCCCGTAATTCACATCAGTTTTCTCGATTTCACGTTATTCCCCGCATATCCCGAATTTTATGCAACTTATAAAATGATGAATGTGAAAAACTTCAATACGTATAGTAGTAAATTTGTGCTTTCTGTGGTAGACTTAAATAAAGTAGAGTTGGCAACAGAAGAGGACAAAGCCTTTAGGATTGACTATTGGGCTAAGATTTTTAAAGCGAAGACGTGGGAGGATTTAAAAATGTTAGTAAAAGACAATGAATATTTGGAAGAAGCCGCGAACTCATTGTATGTGGCAAATGCAGATGAGATTGTCCGCCAGCAGTGTCGCGCACGTGCAGATGCAGAGCGCAGGGAGAGAACGCTGGAGAGGGATAATCGGATTTTGAGAGAACAGAATGCGGCGCTTCAAGTAGATAAGGATGCATTACAGACGGAAAATGAGCAATATAAAAGACGTATTGCAGAGTTGGAAGCGAGAATAAATGGATAGAGGTATGAATTGAGAAGAACAGTAGAAATAGCAACGGAAGAAGAAGAAGTCTTTAGGATTGACTATTGAGCAAAGAGTTTTAGAGCGAAGACATGGGAGAGGGTAAAAAATGTTATTAAGAGACAATGAAGATTTTGAAAAAGTTGCAAACCCATGGCAGGTGGCAGATGCAGAGGAGATTGCCCGTCAGCAACGCCGTGCACGTGCAGATGCAGAGCGCAGGGAGAGAACACTGGAAAGAGATAAGCGGATTTGGAGAGAAAAGTACGAGGCAGCACTGGCAGAATATGTTGCATTGCAGGCAGAAAATGTTGCATTACAAGCGGAATATGCTGCATTGCGGGCAGAAAGTGCTGCATTGCAAGCGGAATATGCTGCATTGCAGACAGAAAGTGATGCATTGCAAATAGAATATGAACAACATCAAAGACGTATTGCAGAGCTGGAAGAGAAAGTAGATTAATAGAAATTGTTTGCTAAAGAATAGTAAATCAGGTGATAGAAGGGATTCTGTCATCTGATTTTTTGTATAAAGAATAAAATGTGCAGTGCTACGAACCGGAAGAGTGATTATCATTGGTGTCTTGGTGATTTTATCCGATTCGTAGCGTTCGAGAAGAATTTTCGAAATACAAGCTCAGCTCGTGACGCAGAGTTATTCTGACTTTACGTATTGCTTGATCAATTGATTCACATATGTACTTAACCCAGCAACTAGAATCCCCTGCGTAA
>CAZUVY010000023.1:21103-39507 GCA_964623905.1 uncultured Faecalimonas sp. | reverse complement strand
TCGCAATCATGCTGCCATCGGTGAATTTCAGTTCCACACAGCAGTTATCGAAGTTATATTCGCAGGAAATCAGCTTTTTCATAGGGTTTACCTCCAAAATTGTATTGTTTGGAAGTAATGTAAGCGTGGGTTTTAGTGTGGTATCTTTAAGTTTGGGAAACCCCAGTTTCCCATTTCGATACTGCTCTATTGGAAATGTTTAATTTTTCTGCTAACTGCATTTGTGTAAGTCCCTTGTCTTTGCGACAAGATGAAATAAATTTTCCGATCATTTCCTGATTCATTTTCTTGACCTCCTTGCAGTCATGATACTAAGAAAAACATTGCTGAAAAACGAACTGACGGTGGAATAGGTAGGATTCCACCATTGGTTGATTGTGAAAAAGTCATATTTTCATATTCAAACTATACCATCCAAATGAGAAGAAATCTACTGTTGTCCTGCTTTTTGAAAAATCCGGCGGCTATAGACTCAGAGATGAATGGATAGGCAGCAGGTAGTTGAAAATTGTATATTTTTTACAAATAATTAAAAGCAAAAAAATATACTTGATAAAAAGTGCATATTTTTTTATACTCATAATAGTAATAAAATCTTCGACGATGAAGAATGCTATTCAATACTATCACAAAGGAGAGAGAGAAATGTTTTCTAAGTTTCAAAACAAATTGATGCAGATTTTAATGCCTATCGCTAATAAAATCGAGCAGCAGAAACACCTTCAGGCAATCAAAGATGGTATGATCGCTATTATTCCAATTATCATCATTGGTTCCTTCAGTTTACTTCCACTTGCATTAGCAAACTTACTTGGAAGTGGTGCAGTTTATGATTTCTTAACAGCACACATGAGCGTATTTACTTATGCAAGTATGTTCTCTAGTGACATGCTTTCTATTTACGCAGCGATGTTCATCGCAAATGCATTAGCAAAAAGTTACGGTATTCACAACAACCAGACAGCAGCAACCGCAATTTTAGTACACCTTATTTTATGCGGTCTTTCAATTGATGGAGGTCTTTCAATCTCTTACCTTGGAGCTTCTGGATTATTCACAAGTATTATTTCTGCGATTCTTACAGTAGAAGTAACACGTATCATGAGAGAAAAGAAACTTTACATCCGTCTTCCAGAAAGCGTACCTACGATGGTTGGTGAAAGTTTTTCTTCTTTACTTCCATTAGTTGTTAACGTAATTATTGCAGTAGTTATTGCAAATGTATCTCTTGCATTCAGCGGAGATGTATTCCCAGCATTTGTTATGTCTATTCTTGCACCGGCTATTACAACAATGGATACATTACCAGCATTATTAATCGTTATTTTCCTTACTCAGTTTTTATGGTTCTTTGGTTTACACGGACCATCTATTACATCTGCAGTATGGGCATCGTTTGCTATTGCATATGGTGCAGAAAACATTGCAAACTATGCAGCAGGACAGCCTGTTGAGCATATTTTCACTTTTGGTTTATTCTATGCTATGCTTCAGGTAACAGGTTCTGGTTTAACATTAGGTTTAGTTATCATGATGATGCGTTCTAAATCCGAATCCTTCAAGGCTATCGGTAAAGTAGCGATCGTACCTTCTCTCTTTGGTATCAACGAACCATTGATTTTCGGTGCACCAATCATCTTAAATCCATATATGTTCATTCCATTTGTATTTGGACCACTGGTTATTACAGTAACAACATACTTGGCTATGACAACAGGTTTGGTAGATATGCCAATCGCAGAACCACCAGGATTCCTTCCTCCAGGTGTAGGTGCATTCATTATGACATTAGACTGGAAAGCAGTTGTGCTTGTATTTGTAAACCTGCTTATTATGGCAGCGATTTACTATCCATTCTTTAAATCTATGGAAGCAGAAGAACTGAAAAAAGAGCTTGGTGAAAACGCTTAATTATTTCGACAAGCGACATGTTTACGAGAAGACAAGGATGAATAGCATTTAAATATGTCTTCTCGTATTGTTTAAAATGTTAAAAATGAAAGAGCATAGGAAGTAGCTTCTATGGAGCTGCGGAAAGGAAAAACAATGAAAATTTTATTATGTTGTAACGCTGGTATGTCCAGCTCTATTCTCGTGAAAAAAATCAAAGAAGCTGCTGATAAAAGAGGCATGGATTTGACAATTACTGCAGTTCCAAGTGCAGCAGTAAAAGATGAAGTTGGCAAATGGGATGTATGTCTCGTTGGACCACAGTTACGTTTTGCAGTAGACAACTTAAAATCACAGTTAAACATTCCAGTTGCAAGCGTAGAACCACGTGTTTATGCACTCGCTGACGGAGATAAAGCGCTTGATTTTGCAATTGGCTTACTCAAAGGATAGGGGATAGTATGGCTAATATTGAAAAAATGGCTGAATGTGCAATGCTGATGATTTCCTTTGCAGGGGCAGCAAAATCTTGTTACATGGAAGCATTGCAGTTAGCGAAACAGGGTAAATTTGAAGAAGTAGATGCAAAAATCGCAGAAGGAGATCAGAACTTTACAGAGGCACATGATGGACACCTCGATCTTCTTCAGGCAGAAGTAACAACAGGCGAACCACAGATCTGCCTGTTAATGACTCACGCAGAAGACCAGCTTATGTCAACAGAGACATTAAAGACGGTTATTATTGAATTGATTGAAATTTATAAAGGAAAGAAGGCGTAAGAAATGGCAGCACCATTCAACATCTGGGCAGCATCAAAAACACGTAATGGTTTTGCTACAGACGAAATCGTTTCTTGTCTGCAGAAATCCATCCGTAGAGCAATGGTAGAAGAAGCATGTCAGTATGCATATGAATTATATGTATCTGGTCCGGTTTATTTAGAAAAATTGTGGAGAAGACTTCTTACAATCTCTGTAGAAGATGTCGGATTTGGTAATTTAGATGCAGCTGTACAGGTAAATACAATGAATGAAATGAGAAAGAATTTCCCATACGATGATGGCGATCAGCCAATGTACTTCATTCATGCAATCCGTATTCTTTGTGCCAGCACAAAAGACCGTTCCAGCGATTACTTGAAGAACATCATTATCAAAGAAGCAGCCATGGGCAAATTGCCTGAAATTATGGACGTTGCTCTTGACAAACACACAGTAAGAGGTCAGGAAATGGGAAGAGGTTCTAAACATTTCTTCGAGGAAGCTACAAAGGTAATTCCACAGTTAGAAATCGACAACGATTACAGAGAACGTTACGGAAAAATCTTAGAGACTTACAGTCCTGATAAAAATGTACCAAATGCCTTTGTATATAACACTGGACAGTACTAGAATCTGAAAGAATAAAGAAATAACAGTAAGGGAAATGCCGGGACAAAGGTGTTTCCCTTATTTTGTGGTAAGTTAGATGACATATGTTTGTATCGAGAATAAAAAGAGGTAAAAAATGAAGAAGAAATTTTCAGTTGTTATTGCCGGAGGCGGAAGTACGTATACTCCGGAGATTATTTTAATGTTGCTTGACAATCTGGATCGTCTTCCTCTGCGTGCCATCAAATTGTATGATAACGATGAGGAACGACAGAACAAGGTTGCAAAAGCATGTGAGATTATTATAAAAGAAAAAGATCCTTCTATTGAATATCTGGCGACGACCAATCCAGAATTGGCGTATACGGATGTGGATTTTTGTCTGGCACATATACGTGTCGGAAAGCTTGCAATGCGTGAATTGGACGAGAAGATTCCATTAAAATATCAGGTAGTGGGACAGGAGACTTGCGGTCCTGGAGGAATTGCCTACGGAATGCGTTCCATTGGTGGTGTTTTGGAAAACATTGATTATATGGAGAAGTATTCTCCAAATTGCTGGATGCTGAATTATTCCAATCCGGCGGCGATCGTGGCGGAAGCATGCAGAAGACTTCGCCCGAATTCAAGAGTAATCAATATATGTGACATGCCAATTGGTATGGAACAGGGAATTGCAAAAATTCTTGGTTTTAAGGACCGCAAAGAAATGGATGTGCGCTATTTCGGACTGAATCATTTTGGATGGTGGACATCAATCAAAGATGCGGAGGGAAATGAGTACATAGACAAACTTGTAGAACATCAACTCCAGTACGGCAACTGCCAGCCAGGCGAAAGTGAAAAAGACCACACGGACGCAAGCTGGTTTGAGACAGCAAAGAAAGTGAAGGATCTGGTGGCGGTTGATCCGACCATGGCGCCAAGCTCTTATTTGCAGTACTATCTGTATCCGGATGACATGGTTGCCCATACAGACCCGAACTATACAAGAGCAAATCAGGTGGTAGACGGGCGTGAAAAGCGTGTCTTTGGAGAATGTGTCCGTATCGAAGCTTTAGGCACAGCAAAAGATACCACATTGCAGATTGGAATTCATGCATCCTTTATCGTGGATCTGGCCACAGCACTTGCTTTTAATACGCATGAGAGAATGCTTCTTATTGTAGAAAACAAAGGCGCCATTGAGAATTTCTCTTCCGATGCCATGGTAGAAATTCCTTGTATTGTGGGAAAAGACGGTTATGAACCTCTTCGGATCGGAAAGATTCCTACTTTCCAGAAAGGTCTTATGGAGGAACAGGTAGCGGTAGAAAAATTGACGGTAGATGCATGGATCGAGGGCAGCTATCACAAATTGTGGCAGGCACTGACGTTATCGAAAACAGTTCCAAGTGCCAGAGTTGCAAAATTAATATTAGATGATCTTATAGAGGCGAATAAAGACTATTGGCCTGAATTAAAATAACAGGAAAAGAAGGTTGCTACCACTGGTTGCGGAATTGATTACAGGTCTGTATAGAGTTTTACCACCCATTTTAGTATGCTTTAAGCGAAAGGAGGAACAAAGTTGTTATCAGAAAAATTATATAAGCTTCGTAAAAACAGCGGTCTTTCGCAGGAGCGACTTGCAGAGCAGTTAAACGTGTCACGACAAGCTATTTCAAAATGGGAATCGGGAACTGCGACTCCAGAGAGTGAGAAACTAATAACAATAAGCAATTATTTTGGTGTATCGGTAGACTATCTATTAAAAGATAATGAAGAGGATCAGTCAAAAGTAATTGACAATATTATAGAAGAAAGACCTAGAATGATAGCGGGCATAATCATATGCATTTCAGGTATTGTTTCTATGGTTATTTGGGGGCTGATTTTCATACTTAGTCCAGAAGCTTCCGATAAAATTAGTGACTCATCCAGAATAACGATTGATGGAAATGGAATATTTCTAATTGCATGTGTTGTGGCGATTATTGTAGGTGCAGGTTTACTCCTAAAAAGTAAAAAGAAATAGGAGGGAACAAGATGAAAAAGATTAGTAATATTTTTATTCTGCTGGCAGTTATTCTAAGTGATGTGATGTGTGCGGTTGTTGCTTACAATTTCTGTGGAATGCAATGGGGCATTAAGTATGCGTTATATAGCGCTCCTGCATGGGTGGCATTCTTATATGCGATTCCGTATGGGATTGGAATTGCTGTATGCATTATTGTAGCAGTGGTATTGAGAAAAAGAGGAGGCATAAGGCAATGAAGCGTATGTTTAAAATGTACCAGGGGCTAAGACGAGAAGTATATGTTCTGTGTTTTGGACGCTTTGTGACAGCTATGGGATCGCTGATTTGGCCAATGCTGACGTTGATTTTGAAAAGCAAATTAGGTTATAATGCAGAGCAGGTGGCGATATGGTTCCTGATCTTTGGTATTTTGGAGATTCCGTTTGGTCTTGCGGGCGGGAAAGTGACGGATAAGTATAATAAGCGAAATCTAATTTTGTTGTTCGATTTAATTTCCGTGGCACTTTATATCGTGACGGCTATTTTGCCACTGAGTACGGGAAGTCTTTGCGTTTATTTTATTGGTTCGTTGTTTCAGCATATGGAGTGGCCGGCTTATGATTCTTTGATAGCTGAACTTACCAGTGACCATGACAGAGAGCAGGCATATTCGCTGCAATATCTGGCGAGCAATCTTGGTATCATATTTGCACCGACGTTGGGCGGACTTTTATTCAATAATTATTTATGGCTTTCCTTTCTGATAGCGGGACTGGCAGTGCTTTCGTCTACGATTTTGATTTTCTTATTTGTTCCAAAGTCAATGGAAAAGGTGAAGAATACGAATACCTATGAGGAAAAAGAAGAAGGAAATCTTTGGGATGTGCTGAAGGCGCGCAAGATTTTAGTATTGTATGTAGTGATAGGGTGCGTAGCAGGAGCTATTTATTCGCAGTTCAATTATTTATTGCCTATCCAGATGGATGAGATGTTTTTGGACCAAGGCGCTTTGCTTTTTGGGACGCTTACAAGTATTAATGGTGGAGTGGTCATCCTTTTTACACCAATTTTGACACAGCTTACGATACGATGGAACGATTTGGAACGTATCTTTTTGGGCATAGTGATGCAGATTTTTGGAATTTGTTCCTGCGTTTTCTTCCGAGATGGATTCGTATGTTATGTGGTTGCAATGTTTATATTCACGCTTGGCGAGATTCTGCATACGCTGGGACATAGTCCATATGTTTCAAAACGAATTCCAGCATCACACAGAGGAAGATTTGTGTCGATCGATAATATCTGTGCGTCGATGGTATCTTCTCTTGGAAATACGGTGGTCGGAAAAGTGCTTGTGATGTATTCTTTCAAGGAAGCCTGGGGGCTGGTGTTTGCAGTCGGTATGGTGTTGGTGAGCGTGCTGGTTGGATATTGCAGGATGGACAGAAAGAGATTTGAATTGCTATATCACAGGGAAGAATTTTAGAAATTGTTTTCTGTTCCGTTTCCAATCCGATATTTGCAGAATCGGATAAAAAATACCTCGTGCTTCTATGTGCATAACACTTAGAAACACGAGGTGTTTTAATGAGTCATTTCTTCGACCAGTTGCCCAGTAGCATCGTACGCTTTATAGATACCATGATACCAACCATCTGTATCTAATATCAATCCCGCAAAATTCCCATGCCATTCATCAAAGGTAATGGTGTCTCCCGATTCCAAAGTCGCTGTAACTTTGCAGATAGATTTGTTATTTCGATATATGACGATTGCCATTCCGTAATCGTTACCATACATACCGGAAATGTGAAGGCTATTTTCATTACGGATTTCCGTTCCAACAGAAGAGGAAGCGGTTTGATATAAAAAGCCTATTCTTTGTGTGCCGATCAGTGAGTAGGTTTTTGCGTCTTCATTTGCCATCAGGGTAAGTGATCTGTTGCCATTTTCCAGTTCCAGAACTTTTTCTGTTTCCGTTCCGTAAAGACTTCGCATGGTTTCTAAAATGCATTGTTCTTGTGAAATATAATAGCCGCCGAAATAGTAAATAACATAAAGAAGGATGGCAACGAGAATGAGATTTATCAATAATTTTTTAGTTCGTTTCATCGCAGTACTCCTTTAAATTAATTTCTGTTTTTTCGCCATTTCTTGAAACAACATAGAGCAGATCATTTTCTGGTCTGGTAAACTCTTGATAGCCATAAGCACCAAATTCCACATTGGATTGGTAGCCTCCTCCATATAAATACTCCGTGTCAGAATTTTCAAGGTAGAATAATTCAATTGACCAGTTGGCTCTGCTATAGTTAAGTTTGGTCCAAGAACGATAAGTTAAATAGTAATTGCCATCCTTGTCAAGACAGATATTGTCGATTTTAACGTAATCTGTCGGAAGATCTAAAGCAATGTTCAGTGGAATGGTTTCAACGCTATTTTCTATCACCATTGGTGTAGCCATTTTTATTACGCCATATCCCGTATGTAGAACCAATGGTAACATGGATAGTATTAGGAAAAACAATATGATTTTTGAGACCATCCATGCATAACCTAAAACCGGATGGTGTTCTTTATTTAATTGTTTTCCCACTTCCACCGGGTCGCCCATCTGAGACACCGCCTGTATTTCCGCTTCTTCCTTTGGATATCCGTCATCTATCAAATCTAAGATACTGTCTTCCAGATGTTCTTTCAGTTCTTTTTCAATGGAATCTCTGTCAAAGACGAAATAAATTTGCTTTCGCACAGTACTTAAATATTCGCTTTTATTCATCTTAAGCACCCCCAAAGACTAGAACCTGATTGACAGCCAGTGAAAATTCTCTCCATTCTTCCTTTTCTTTGGCAAGCACTTTGATACCTTTATCCGTGATGGAATACACTTTTCGGACCCTCCCAGAAACCTCCTGGTTGGAAGAGGTAATGAGTTCATCATTTTCCAATTTGTGCAGGATAGGATAAAGTGTGCCTTCTTTCATATCAAATACATCGTTGGAACGTTGTTTGAGTGTCTTGATCAGTTCATATCCGTAGTAAGATTTTTCGTTTAACAGGCTTAAAACAAGTAAACGGGAACTGCCAGACATATATCCTTTGTCTACTGCCATAATTACACCCCCTAGTATATAAAAAATGCACTTCGTGCAAGTGATGCGCAGCCCGCTCTCCGAGAAAAGATTCACAGAACCTTTTCCTGGATACATGGCAGCGCAATCTTTTTTAGATAAAAAGAATACCTCGAGTTTCTAAGTATATTATACCTAGAAACTCGAGGTATGTAAATGTTTTTGGAAAATTAATTCTTTTTCAGTCCGTTGAAATATTCTTTCGATAATTTAATAACGGTAGGACTTAATAATGCAAGAGCAATTAAGTTTGGAATTGCCATAAGTCCGTTTAATGTGTCTGCAATGTTCCATGCAAGTGTAAGTTCCACTGTACCAGCCATGCAGGCAAAGATACAGAAGATGATCTGATACACTTTTGAAGCTTTGAATCCGAAAAGGTATTCTACACAGCGAGTTCCATATAAAGCCCAAGTCAGAATTGTTGACAATGCGAACAGTGTAAGGCAGACAGCAACTGCGATAGCTGGGAAGCCTGAACCGAACACGGATTCAAATCCCATGATTGTTAAGTTTGCTCCAACATCAGTGCCATATTCAATGTTTTGAACTCCTACACCAAGTAATACAACGAGTGCAGTCATAGTACAAACAACGATAGTATCCATGAATACTTCAAATACACCGAAGATACCTTGTTTTACCGGATGGTCAACGTCTGCTGCAGCATGAGCGATTGGTGCAGAACCAAGACCGGCTTCATTTGAGAAAATACCGCGGCCAACGCCTTTTGTAATGGCTGTTTTAATTCCAACACCTGCAAGACCGCCAGCTACTGAAGCAGGGTTAAATGCACCTCGAATGATTGCAGAAAGTGCTTCAGGCAAAGCGGAAATGTTTAAAACGATTACCGCTAAAGAAGCTGCGATGTAAATCAAAGCCATAACAGGAACCATCAAAGCACATACATCTGCTAAACGCTGGATGCCGCCAAGAAGTACAAAAGCACAGATAATAGCACAGATGACTGCAATTACAAAAGCAATTGTTTGTTGCTGCGCTTCTGTTGTAGGAATAAATCCAGAAATGGCAGTATTGACTGTTCCCGCAATCGTATTGATCTGAGTCATGTTACCAATACCGAATGCAGCTAATGCTCCAAATGCTGCAAATAAATAAGCAAGCCATTTCCAGTTTTTGCCAAGTCCGTTTGTGATATAATACATAGGACCGCCTACCCAGTCTCCTTTTTGGTTACGTTCACGATATTTGATTGCAAGTGTTACTTCTGAGAATTTTGTACACATTCCTAAAAGTGCAGAAACCCACATCCAGAAAACGGCGCCAGGTCCTCCGATTGCGATAGCACCAGATACACCAGCGATGTTACCTGTACCAATAGAAGCGGCGAGTGCGGTACACATTGCTTTAAATGGTGAAATAGCTCCCTCTTTCTTTTCGTTTTTTTCGAATGCTTTGCCGAGCGTGTTCTTCATGATGTGTGCAAAATGGCGGAATTGTGGAAATCCACAGCGGATACTTAAATAAATACCCACGCCAAGAATTAATATCATCATTGGAAGCCCCCAGACAAATCCATTGATTGTTGAATTGATTTCAGTGATTGTTTTAATCATAGCTCTCTCCTTTAAATATGTAGCATAATAGCAATATTGTACGGGCGAGTTTGAAAAATTGCAACTATTTTCTTTAGCAAATTAAAGTTTTAACGTTAAAAATAGGTGAGCGAATAAACGCTCACCCGCGGAGATTGCGCGAATAGCGCAATCTTTTTACATATTACATACTTTTAGATTTTTCTTCGCAAACTTTCATTGCTTCGATGATAGAGCTTCTAAAGCCAAGTGCCTCTAATGTGCGAACCGCTTCAATTGTAGTTCCGGCTGGAGAACACACCATGTCTTTCAATGCGCCTGGGTGCATTCCGCTTTCTAATACCATCTGAGCAGAACCAAGAACTGCCTGTGCTGCGAATTGATAAGCCTGTGCTCTTGGCATTCCACCAGAAACAGCTGCATCCGCCATGGCTTCGATCATCATATACACATATGCTGGCGAACTTCCGCTTACAGAAACAACTACGTCCATCAGTTTTTCAGAAACGATTTCTACTTTACCAAAACTTTCAAGGATGGCTTTTACATAGGCTGTTTCTTCTGCAGTCATATATTGATTTGGTACGGCAGCAGTCATGCCTGCGCCTACCATGGCTGGTGTATTTGGCATAGTACGTACCATTTTTACAGCTTTTCCAAACTGTTCTTCTAACCATGGAAGAGTTTTTCCAGGTGCAATTGTGATGATGATCTGGTCTTCTCTGATTTCGTCTTTGATTTCTGCGATTACATCTGCGTAGAATTGTGGTTTCACTGCTAAGATGATCACATCTGCATTTTCTACCACTTCTTTATTGGATTCCGTTACATGGATACCAAATTTTTCTTTTACTTTTTCACGGCTTGGGGCAAATAAGTCTGAGCCAATGATTTCATTTGCTGCGATGAGTTCATTTTTAATGACACCGCCCATAATGGCTGTTGCCATGTTACCAGTTCCGATAAATCCTAATTTCATTTGAAATACCTTCTTTCTGTTGATCGTTTTTAATTAAAACTTTGTTCTGTTCTTGCAATAATTTCATCCTGGAGCGCTTTGCTTAAGTTTTTATTATAGTCTCAAAATAACAAAATTACTTATAGGTTGTCAAGAAACTCAGATGGTTGTAACAGGAATTCGCAGCATATCTAAAAATTTCTGGCAAGCTACAGATTGCTGATGCTCAGAGTCCATGATAATGGAAATCGAGCGCGTCGGTAATGGTTCGTGGAGTGTAAGTTCTACAATCTTCTGAGTTCGCAGGGCATGGTCTGCGAAGAAGCGGGGAACAAAGCCAATCCCCATATTCTGCTCGGTCATCGGAGTGATCAAATCTGCAGACGACACTTCCATATCAGGTCTTAGATGAATACCGTGAGAGATAAACAGGGATTCCAGGTATTGTCTGCCGGATGTTCCGGACTCCAGACAGATGAGAGGATATTTATCAAGCTCCTGATAAGTCAGGGAGTGATTTAAAAGGTGGAAGTAGGAAGTCCCGGCAATACATGCCATAGAAAAATCCGTAAGACGGTAGCTGGTAAGGCCGCTCTCAGGAAATGGAGTGGTCATAACCGCAAAGTCGAGGGACCCGTTCCGGATCGATTCGTTGACGAGTTCGCAGGTCGTGTTACAGATGCGAAGCTGAATATTCGGATACTGGGCTTTGAATTTACCCAATATCGGAATTAAGTAAGAACGCAGGGATGTTTCGGAAGCTCCGATCTTAATGAGTCCTCTTCCCATGCTTAAATACTCTTGTAATTTCTCTTCTCCTTGAGAAATCTCGTCATAGGCTTTCGAAATATGTTCAAAAAGTAATTCTCCCTCTGGAGATAAGCGCATACCTTTCTTTGAACGGATGAATAATTTGCAATTCAATTCCTTTTCCAGATTTAAGATGTAGTGGCTGACGGTAGGCTGGGTCAGATAGAGTGCCTTTGCGGCAAGTGTGATGTTCTGATAATAAGCCACAAAATAAAAAACTTTATAAGAATCGTAACTGACAGACATAATAGAGAGCACTCCTTTCGTATGTACAATTTTTAATATCGCTCTGTTTTTTGGATAAATATTTTTAGAAAAAATGAACAAACCATAAAAAATTTGAATATTTTAAGTGAAAAATATTTATTTTACAAATAAATATAGCTCGAGTATAATGGCGACGACCTGAAAAATCAAGAGAGGATGTGATTTTACGGAAAAATTAACAACGGCTCTTATGGAGGAGCTAAATTGTGAAACGGTATTTACGATTCCGATATTCGGAGGAATTGCTGTCGGAGAATCCGTTGTTGTAAGCTGGATTATCATGGCTGTGCTTGTAGTGTTATCGATTTTACTGACAAGGAATTTGAAAGTAGAAAATCCGGGCAAAGGTCAGTTGATGCTGGAGACGGCGGTTACAAGTCTCCACAACATGGTGAGTGATATGGTGGGAGAAAACGGGCAAAGATACGTTTTCTATCTGATGACAGTTCTGGTCTACATAGGAATTGCAAATATCATCGGGCTGTTTGGATTCAAACCGCCAACAAAAGATTTGACGGTAACACTGGCATTGGCACTTATGAGTATTGTGCTGATCGAGTATGCAGGGATTTATGCAAAAGGAACGAAAGGATGGATCAAGAGCTTTGCGCAGCCTGTTGCGATCATGACACCATTTAATATTTTGGAAATCGTGATCAAGCCATTGTCTTTGTGTATGCGTCTTTTCGGAAATGTACTTGGAGCATTTGTCATTATGGAATTGATCAAGCAAGTCGTTCCGGTGGCACTTCCAGTTCCATTCAGTTTATATTTTGATATTTTTGATGGTCTGATTCAGGCTTATGTGTTTGTTTTTCTGACATCGCTCTTCATAAAAGAAGCGATTGAATAGGAAGTTGAAAATTTAGAAAAAAGAGCGTTGAGAAATAACGCAGAAAGGATGATTTTATGTCGACATTATTAGCAATTGGTGCAGGTATTGCAGTTTTAACAGGTGTAGGAGCAGGGATTGGTATTGGTTTAGCTACTTCAAAAGCAGCAGAAGCGATTGCAAGACAGCCTGAAGCAGAAGGTAAGATTACAAAAGTTCTTATGCTGGGGTGTGCGTTGGCAGAAGCAACTGCGATTTATGGTTTTGTAATTGCACTTTTGATTATTATCTTTTTGAAATAGCAGAAAGGAAGGTAGAAAGAAGTGTTGAGTTTTAATCCATCAACTCTGCTGTTTATCGTAATCAACTTGTTAATACTGGCAGCATTGATGAAGAAATTCCTATATCAGCCAGTCTTAAATATCATTGCAAAACGTCAGGAATTGATCGACAGTCAATTTGCTCAGGCAGAGGCGTCGAATGAAGAGGCAAAGCATCTGAAAGAACAGTATGAAAGTTGTATATCGGATGCAAAAGAAGAACGAGAAAAGATGATCAAAGAAGCAAAAATGCAGGCAGAGATAGAATACGATAAAATTTTGGCAGATGCAGATCAAAAAGCAAAACAGATGATAATAGATGCAAAGAAAATCAGTCTGGATGAAAAGGAAAAAGCAGTAAAGGCGGCGGAGTCAGAAATTGCAGAACTGGCTGTCGCAGCTGCATCTAAAATTGTATTGCAGGCATCTGGTGAAAAAAGCGATTACAGCATTTATGACGAATTTCTGAAAAAAGCAGGTGAGAAGAGTGGAACAGGCAGTAAATAGATATGCAGAAATGCTGATAAAACTACAAATACCCGAAGAAACAATGGAACAGACATCTAGAATTTTTTCAGCAGTTCCACAGGTGAAAGAAACGTTGGCAGATCCATGCATTTCGCTTTGTAAAAAACACGACATTATTGAAAAAGTGTTTCCTGAGAAAATCAGAGATATTTTAAAACTAATGTGTGATAACCAGGATATCAATTTCTGGGACGATATCCTGGAACAGAAGAGAAAAAAAGCGCAGAAATCCGCAGACTACATGGAGACTGTGCTGACATATGTGACGGCACCGACTCCGGAACAATTGGAAGGGATCCGACGTTTTCTTGTAAAAAAATATGGTGCAGAAAAAATAAGGATTGTAGAGAAGAAAGATCCATCTTTAGGCGGAGGATTTAAGCTCCAGGCAGGAACAGATGAATTTGACTGGAGTACAAAAGAGAAAGTAAGGCAGATGGAAGAAAAACTGACAAATGCCGCAAAAAAAGAACATGAAAGCAGTAAAGAAATTGTCTCGATTCTGAAAGAAGAAATCGAAAATTTTGATGCACAGATACAGGGCAGAGAAATTGGGTTTGTCAAATATGTCGGAGATGGGATCGCCAATATTGACGGTGTAAGTCATGCTGAATATGGAGAAATCCTACTGTTTGATACAGGATTAAAAGGTATGGTGCAGGATATCCGAAGAGATGAAATTGGCTGTATTCTGTTTGGCCGTGAAGGCGAGGTAAAAGAAGGAACCCGCGTAGTCCGCACTGGAAAGAGGGCAGGTATCCCGGTTGGGGAAGCGTTTCTTGGCAGGGTCATCGATGCACTTGGAGCACCGATCGACGGTCTGGGAGAAATCGAAGCTTCGGACTATTTTCCAATGGAACAGAAAGCTCCAGGAATCGTTGAGCGAAAGTCGGTCAGCGTACCTCTGGAAACAGGAATTCTGGCAATTGACTCTATGTTCCCAATCGGAAGAGGACAACGTGAACTGATTATCGGGGACAGGCAGACTGGGAAGACATCCATTGCCGTTGATGCGATTTTAAATCAGAAGGGAAAAGATGTTATCTGTATCTATGTGGCGATCGGTCAGAAGGCTTCTACCGTAGCAAAATTAGTAAACACTTTAAAGAAAATGGATGCTATGGATTATACGGTTGTCGTTTCTGCGACAGCAAGTGATCTGGCATCGTTACAATATATAGCACCATATGCAGGGACTGCCATGGCAGAATATTTCATGCATCAGGGAAAAGACGTTCTGATCGTCTATGATGATCTGTCAAAACATGCAGTCGCATATCGTGCACTTTCCTTACTTCTGGAGCGATCTCCAGGACGAGAGGCTTATCCTGGGGATGTATTTTATTTACATTCCAGACTGTTAGAGCGTGCCAGCCGTTTGGATGAAGCACATGGAGGCGGTTCGATCACGGCACTTCCAATCATTGAGACCCAGGCCGGCGACGTTTCTGCATACATTCCGACCAATGTAATTTCCATTACAGATGGTCAGATTTTCCTGGAAAGTGATCTGTTCTTTTCAGGAATGCGGCCAGCGGTAAATGTTGGTCTTTCCGTTTCCAGAGTTGGCGGTGCAGCGCAGACAAAAGCAATGAAAAAGGCAGCAGGAAGTATTCGTATCGATCTGGCGCAGTTCCGTGAAATGGAAGTATTTACACAATTTGCATCGGACTTGGATGATGCGACGAAAGAACAGCTCGCTTATGGAAATGGTCTTATGGAACTGTTAAAACAGCCATTATGTCATCCGATGAGTCTGCATGAGCAGGTGCTGACACTTTTCCTGGCATCCCAGAAGAAGTTTCTTGGATTGGAAAAGAAGCGCGTGAAAGAATATCAAAAAGCGATCCTGGCATATTTCGAAGAGGAGCATGCAGACATTGTAAAGGAAATCGAGCAGACGAAAGATTTGGCAGAGGAGTTAAAGCAAAAGATTTTGGATGCTGCGGCAGAATTTAGAAGTAGGTGGAACTAGATGGAGACAGCAAGAGAGATTCAGACACGAATCAAAAGTATACAGGACACGATGAAAATTACAAATGCCATGTATATGATTTCCTCAGCGAAGCTAAAGAAAGCAAGAAAAAATCTGGAAGATACGGAGCCTTATTTTGAAATGCTGCAGGCAACGATCGCACGTATTGTGAGACATATGCCGGAGATGGAGCATCGATATTTTGAACAAAAGGGTGCAAAGCCAAAGAAACGAGGATATATCGTCGTGACAGCAGATAAAGGGCTGGCGGGCGCTTACAATCATAATGTATTGAAACTGACGGAAGAGTGTCTGGCAGAAGGGCAGGAGAATCTCCTGTTTGTTGTCGGGGAACTTGGAAGAGAGTATTTTGTGCAGCATAAGATTCCGGTGTATACGGAATTTCGCTATACCGTGCAGGATCCGAATCTGACCAGAGCCAGAGATATTTCAGATTTTGTGATTTCCTTATTTGAAGAAGGAAAATTAGATGAAATCTATATGATATATACATATGAAGAAAATTCTATGAAGGTGGAGGCACAGGTAAAACGTCTGCTTCCATTGAAGAAAGAAATGCTGGCATCGTCCATGCTTGCAGGAGCTTATGCGGAGGATATCCGCATGATCCCTTCTGCGGAAAGTGTACTGGAAAATGTGGTGCCAGATTATGTAACCGGATTTATTTACGGTGCACTTGTGGAATCCTTTTGCAGTGAGCAGAATTCCCGTATGATGGCAATGGAGGCGGCAACGGATAACGCAGAAAAAATATTAAGAGAGCTGCGTATCAAATATAACCGTGTGCGTCAGAGTGCGATCACGCAGGAGATCACAGAGATCATCGCAGGTGCCAAAGCACAGAAAAAGCGCAGGAGGAAAGCATGAAACAGGGAAAAATCGTACAGGTACAAGGTCCAGTTGTGGATGTAGAATTTTCAGGTTCAGACATTCCACAGATCAAAGCGGCTTTGGAAGTAGAAAATCATGGAGAACGATGCGTGATGGAAGTCATGCAGCATATTGGAGATAATACAGTCAGATGTATCTTGTTAACGGCAAGTGAAGGGTTATGTCGTGACATGCCGGTTACTGTGACGGGCGAGAGCATCAAAGTTCCAGTTGGAAGAAAGACACTTGGAAGAGTGTTTAATGTATTTGGAGACACCCTTGACGGCGGAGAAGACTTGCAGGAGGAATTGCATTGGAGCATTCACAGGGAGCCTCCAACTTTCGCAGAACAGAATCCTGTGGTAGAAATTCTGGAAACGGGTATTAAAGTCATTGATCTACTTGCGCCTTACGCAAAGGGCGGAAAAATCGGTCTTTTTGGGGGTGCTGGTGTTGGAAAAACGGTGCTCATCCAGGAATTGATCCATAATATTGCCACAGAGCATGGTGGATATTCTATTTTTACAGGTGTGGGAGAGCGTTCCCGCGAAGGAAATGATCTGTGGACAGAGATGAAAGAATCGGGGGTTCTGGAAAAAACAGCATTGGTATTTGGACAGATGAATGAACCACCGGGAGCTCGTATGAGGGTCGCTCAGACCGGGCTTACTATGGCAGAATATTTTCGAGATGAAGAAAAGCAGAATGTGCTGCTTTTCATTGATAATATTTTCAGATTTACCCAGGCGGGTTCTGAGGTTTCCGCTCTGCTTGGACGTATGCCGTCTGCAGTAGGATATCAACCAACACTGGCAACGGAAATGGGGGAACTTCAGGAACGAATCGCTTCTACAAAAAACGGTTCTGTCACATCGGTGCAGGCGGTCTATGTGCCGGCAGATGACTTGACGGACCCGGCTCCGGCAACTACATTTGCCCATCTGGATGCGACCACCGTGCTTTCCAGAAAAATCGTGGAACAGGGGATTTATCCGGCGGTAGACCCACTGGAGTCCAATTCAAGAATTCTGGAAGAAGATATTGTAGGAAAAGAGCATTATGAGACAGCACGAAAGGTGCAGGAAATGCTGCAAAAATACAAAGAACTGCAGGATATTATCGCAATTCTTGGTATGGAAGAACTTTCGGAGGAAGACAAAAAGATTGTTTACCGCGCCAGAAAGATTCAAAAATTCCTGTCGCAGCCATTTTTCGTGGCAGAGAACTTTACTGGTATTCCAGGGAAATATGTTCCACTCAAAGAAACAATCCGCGGGTTCAAGGCAATTGTAGACGGCGAAATGGACGATTATCCAGAAGCAGCATTCTTTAATGTAGGAACAATTGATGAGGTAAAAGAAAAATATGAAAACATTTAGCCTGAAAGTACTGGCAAGTGACCGTGTATTTTTTGATGACAGATGCGCCATGGTCATTCTTCCTGCAAAGGATGGTCAGCTCGGTGTCCTGGCAAATCACGGAGACATGGTAGTTGCTCTCAACATGGGAGAAATGCGGATCCAGAAGGAAGATGGAACCTGGGAGACGGCCCTGATTGGAAAAGGCGTAATGCAGGATGTGAATAACCGTATGGTAATTCTGACAGAATTTGCAGAGCATCCAGAAGAGATCGACAGGAAGCGTGCCGAGGAAGCAAAGGAAAGAGCGCAGGAACAGCTTCGTCAGAAGCAGAGTGTTCTGGAATATCATCATGCGAAGGCAGCGCTTGCGAGAGCACTTGCAAGACTCAAAGAAAGTAATAAAGTATAGTGGAAATCCCTTTCGAAAGAGAGGGATTTTTTTCTACATATAAATCAGAATTTGAAAGCAATGCGCGGAACAATATGGTAAAATGGAGAAAATGGGCGAAAGGA
>CAZUVY010000023.1:0-21003 GCA_964623905.1 uncultured Faecalimonas sp. | reverse complement strand
ATTTGAAAGCAATGCGCGGAACAATATGGTAAAATGGAGAAAATGGGCGAAAGGAGAATTATGTAGTAAGTGTCGCAAATACAGGGGAAAAGGCGATGGAGCTGTATGAAAAATATGGAGCAAACTTGGTCATACTTGATATTATGCTTCCTGGCATGGACGGATTTGCGGTGTGCTCCAAGATCCGAGAAAGTTCTAATACCCATATTCTGATCGCCAGTGCCAAGACGGAGAAGAATGATAAATTAAAAGGACTCAATCTGGGGGCAGATGATTATGTCGAAAAGCCTTATGATATTGACATTTTACTTGCAAAGATCAAAGGGGTTTTTAAGCGCAAATATGCCAGAGAAGAGATCGTGGAAGGCAATCTGAGATTAAACACGATAAGTAATACGCTCTGGGTAAATGAACGAAAAATAGATGTGACTGTAAAAGAATTTGAATTGTTAAAGTTGTTGATTGAGAATAAACATGTGACTCTGAAGAAAGAGTACCTTTTTAATACCATTTGGGGAAGCGACAGCAATTCGGAGATTCAGACTCTGACAGTGCATATCAAATGGCTTCGCGAAAAGATTGAAGAGGAACCAAAGAAACCAAAGCATATTATTACAGAGTGGGGAGTAGGGTATCGATTTGAATAAGTTTAGAAGATTTGTTTGTCTGATTCTGGGTATAGAGATGTTACTGGTGCTGCTTTGCAACGGACTATACCTGTTGGAAAATAAAAATGAGGAAAGCAGAATGTATCGTGTGGAAGCACAGCGTGTAGCCAGGGAGATTCAGGAGAAGCATCTCACGGAGGAAGAGGTTCTTGGTATGGAACTGTCTGCTTACGATACGATTCTTCATGTCAGCGAATTCCAGGCAGAGGAAGTCTGCAACAATGATTACGCGGTAGAAGAGATTGATGGGACGTTATACCGGATTGAATATCGGGCAGAGAAGCGTGATTCGCTCCCAATTTATATCAACGGTGTGCTGATCGGCATGGTGATTGTGACGAGTGTTGTGCTTTTCTATGTGCATCAAAAGATATTAAAGCCATTTCATGCTATAAGCAATCTTTCTTTTGAACTGGCGAAAGGCAATTTGTCAACGCCTGTAAAAGAAGAAAAAAGTAAACTATTTGGGAAATTCCTCTGGGGAATGGATATGCTGCGTGAAAAGCTGGAGGATAATAAAGAGAAGGAACTGGAATTTCAAAAAGACAGGAAGACGTTGATTCTTTCCCTGTCCCATGATATTAAAACGCCTTTATCCTCGATAGAATTATATTCCAAAGCATTGTCGGAGAACCTGTATGATTCACAGGAGAAAAAGGATGCGGCTTTGCAGGGAATCACTAGGAATGTAAAAGAAATCAAAAAGTACGTAGATGAGATCGTCACTGCCTCCAGAGAGGATTTTCTGAATCTGGAGGTCGTAGAGGGCGAGTTTTATTTGTCGGAGATCATCAAGGCAACCGAGAGTTTTTACAAGGATAAATTATCTGTGATCCATACGGAATTCGAAGTGAAAGAGTTTCCAGAGTGTATGATCAAGGGCGACAAAAATAGATTGATTGAGGTATTACAGAATCTCATGGAGAATGCCATTAAATACGGAGATGGAAAGTATATCCGAATGTATGGAGAAGAGGAAGAAGATTGTAAACTGATCCATATCGAGAATTCAGGCTGCAGTCTGGAAGAGGCAGAGCTGCCGAATCTGTTTGATTCTTTTTATCGAGGAAGCAACAGTCACAGCGTGAAAGGAAATGGATTGGGGCTCTATATCTGTAAGACTTTGATGCGAAAAATGGACGGAGAGGTATTTGCCCAGATAAAGGATGGAAACTTTCGGGTGACAGTGGTGGCCAGAAAAGCATAGGCAGTAAGGTATGTGTATCGTAAAAAAGATACGTCGCACATACCTTTTTATTTTATTTAAGGATTATTTAATAATTTCTCTTGTATGATTGCTTTGTAAGCAAGAGAAAGGAGCTTGAAAATGTTATTTCGAATTTTGAAAAATGATTTAAAAAGAAAAAAGACAATGAATATCATATTATTTCTGTTCATTGTGCTGGCGACTCTGTTTGTCGCAAGTGGTATTAATAATGTAGTTACGGTAATGAACGGTACCGACTATTATCTGGATAAGGCGGGAGTCGGAGACTTTGCCATCATTACGATGGGTGATAATGCAGTAGGTGCGTTGGATGAGATGCTGGAGACAGAACCTGCGGTAAAAGATTATCGCATCGAGCGTGTAGTGTATGGCTCACAGGATAATTTCACTGCACAAGATGGTTCTAAAATTGAATGTAAGAATACTACAGTCATGCAATCTATAGATGCTTCTGAACTTCATTTCTTTGATAAAGACAATCAAGAGATTACGTCTGTAAAAAAAGGACATGTTTACGTGTCTGGCGATTTTATGGAGGTAAACGGTTTTGAAGAAGGCGATGTGATCTGCATGGAACACAGTGGTTTGGAAATGACGTTGATCTTGGAAGGGACTGCCAAAGATGCACTTCTGGGTTCGGATTTTATGGGAAATACTCGTTTTATTTTAAATGAGGAAGACATGCAGCTTTTGCTTGAGAATGAAACGATTTATGATCACTACAGAGGAGAAATCTGTTATATCGATACGGATGATGTGCAGGCAATGTCGGCAGCAATGGCAGAGGTGTCCAATGTTGCGTTTGATGGCGGTCGTTCTATGATCAAAATGTGCTATGTGATGGACATGATCGTAGCTTTTGTAATCCTGATCTTAAGTATCTGTCTGATCATTGTATCTTTTGTAGTATTAAAATTTTCGATCACATTTACGATTACAGAAGAATATCGTGAAATCGGGGTAATGAAGGCAATCGGACTTTCCAATGGGAAAATCAGAAGTCTGTATATTGTAAAATATTTGATCATGGCGATCGCAGGAGCTGTGCTTGGTTTCTTTGCAAGTATTCCTTTTGGAAAAATGCTGCTGGATTCTGTCAGCAAGAAGATGGTATTGGGAAATGACAACGAGATTCGGATCAACTTTATCGGAGCTGCATTGGTAGTATGTGTCATTGTGTTATTTGCATATGCCTGCACTGGTAAGGTAAAGAAATCTTCGCCAGTGGATGCAATCCGCAGCGGGCAGACAGGAGAGCGTTACAAAAATAAAAGTGTATTAAGACTTCATAAGTGTCCGTCAGGCAATGCGTTTTTTATGGCATTAAATGATATCTTAAGTAATCCAAAACGATTTCTCGCCGTTATGATCTCCTTTGGTTTTTGTACCTTGTTTGTACTGATTATGGTAAACACAACGGCAACCATGAAAAGCCCAAGCCTGATCGAAACGTTCGGAACAAAGAGTCATCTTTATGTGACAGATGTGACGGATGTCATGAATTATATGAATACAGGTTCGAAAGAAAGCATGGAAGCGCACTTAGATGAGATGGCGCAGGAACTTTGCGAAGAAGGACTGCCGGCAGAACTTTGCATTGAGCTTCAATATAAATATACGGTTACATTTAACGGAAACAATTATGTTCTTAGTTGTCAGCAGGGACTTCATACAAAGAGTTCGGACTATGCGTATACCGAAGGGGCAATTCCTCAGAATCAATATGAAATTGCGATCACACCGCAGATTTCAGAAATGACAGGGGCAAAAATCGGAGATACCGTGACGATCCATTATGGCAGTGAGGATTTAGAATGTATGGTAACTGCTTATTTCCAGACGATGAACCAGATGGGAGAGATTGTCCGAATTCATGAAGATGCGCCTACAGATTTTGGCTATATTTCCAGTGCATCGTCGTATCAGATTGATTTTACAGACGAGCCTTCGGAAGAAGAGATTGAACTTCGCAAAGAACGAATCAAGGAATTATATAACAATGATAAAGTGATGAATGCGACAGAATTTTGTATCGATTGTGTATCAGTGGCAGATACGATGGAGAGTGTACAGTTCATGCTTTTGGGAATCACATTAGTGGTGGTTATTCTGGTCACAATCCTTATGGAGAGAAGTTTTATCGCAGATGAAAAGAGTCAGATCGCTATTTTAAAGGCGATCGGATTTAAGGATCGTGCGATCATCAAGTGGCATGTATATCGATTTGGCCTGGCAGCATTGATTGCTGTAACCCTGGCAGCAGTATTGTCGATTCCGATGACAGAGCTTTGCATCACACCAATTTTTGGAATGATGGGAGCCACAGAGATTGATTATAATATTGACCCAGTGCAGATATTCTTATTGTATCCGGGAGCCGTTTTTGGAATGACGATTCTTGTATCATGGCTTACTGCATTGTACACAAAGAAGATTAAGAGCAGTGATACCGCAAATATAGAGTAATAGTAAATGTTGAAATAGAGTGAAATTGGAGGAAGATAGAATGACAGCGATGTTGGAAGTAGAAGATCTTTGCAAGACTTATGTAGTGAATAAAAGACAAAATAATGTATTGAAAAATGTGAGTTTTACAGTAGCAGAAGGAGAAATGGTGGCGATCATGGGACCTTCGGGTTCAGGAAAATCTACGCTTCTCTATGCAGTGTCTGGTATGGATGGTGCAACCAGCGGAAGAATCTTGTTTGATGGGAAGGACATTACGAAATTGGGCAATAACGAATTGGCAGCACTCCGACTGGATGAAATGGGATTCATTTTTCAACAGATGTATATGATGAAAAACCTGACGATTTTAGATAATATTGTTCTTCCAGCTATGGAAAGTAAGAAGACAAGTGAATCAAAGAAAGAGAAAAATAAACGCGGCGAAGAATTGATGCGTAAGCTAGGTATCATTGAGGTGGCCGACAATGATATCAATGAAGTGTCAGGAGGTCAGCTTCAAAGAGCATGTATCTGCAGAAGTATGATCAATAAGCCAAAGGTGTTGTTTGCAGATGAACCTACAGGGGCGCTGAATCGAACTGCATCCAATGAGGTAATGGAAGAATTGGTCAAATTAAATAAAGAAGGAACTACCATTATGATGGTAACACATGATGCGAAAGTGGCAGCAAAATGTTCCAGAGTTCTGTATATTGTAGATGGAAATATAAAGGGCGAATATAAAACTCCAGCCGGAGCAGAGGTGTCAGAAAAAGACAGAGAAAGAATGCTGAATAACTGGCTGATTGAGCTGGGATGGTAAAATGTTATAACCCTTGAAAATTTCGTGTACATGCCCTTGCTTTTGCAGTATAATAATTATATTAGGGGGATGAAAATCCTAGCGGAGAAAGGAAAATTCAAATGAGCAATATCAATAAAAATTATCTGATTGATACAGCGGAAAATGAGAAATTTTTAGAAGACGTACGCAACACATTATTTAACTTTGGACACCAGTTCCCATCACCAGGCGGCGGATCCTATTACCTTGGAGATGACGGTACTCCATGGAAAGATCGCAATCGTGAGACATGGATTACAAGTCGTATGGTACATGTTTATAGTATGGCTGGATTCCTGGGACATGAAGGAAGTGCTGAATTAGTAGATGCGGGATTAAAAGGACTGACTGGCGAACTTCATGACAAGGAAAATGGCGGATGGTACGCAGGTCTTACAGCAGACGGTGAGATTGTTCCAAACAAACAGTGCTATGCACATGCATTTGTGATTCTGGCAGCTTCTTCAGCAACAATTGCCGGAAGACCAGGAGCAAAAGAATTATTAGACGAAGCATTGGCTCTTTATGACAAACGTTTCTGGAACGAAGAAGAAGGTCTGTCATGTGATACATGGAATACAGAATTTACGGTTCTGGATGATTACCGTGGATTGAATGCAAACATGCACACAGTAGAAGCATTTTTGGCAGCAGCAGATGTAACAGGCGATGAAAAATACCGTGTAAGAGCAGGCCGTATCATCGATCATGTTGCAGTATGGGCAATGGACAACAATTACAGAATCCCAGAACATTTTACAAAAGAATGGGTAGCAGATTTAGAATGTAACAAAGAACAGCCAGATGATCAGTTCAAACCATATGGAGCAACTCCAGGACATGGTCTTGAATGGGCTAGATTGATCACACAGTGGGCAATGTCTACATATCCTGACAAAGAGGCAGCAGCAAAATACATTGATCTGGCTGAGAATCTTTTCAACAGAGCAGTAGCAGATGCATGGAACGCAGATGGCGCACCTGGTATCGTATACACAACAGACTGGGATGGCAAGCCTGTAGTTCACGACAGAATGCACTGGACATTGGCAGAAGCAATCAATACAGCGGCAGTTCTTTACAGAGTAACAGGCGATCAGAAATATGCAGACAATTATGCAGAATTTATGCAGTATCTGGATGAAAAGGTTCTGGATCATGTAAATGGTTCTTGGTTCCACCAGTTGAATCAAAAGAATGAAGTGATCGGAACAGTATGGCCAGGAAAATCAGACCTTTACCACGCAGTACAGGCAACATTGATTCCTTATTATGCAGTAAATCTTTCAATTGCTCCAGCAGTCAAAGCAGGCAAAAAGAAATAAAAAGCAAGATAGGATAACGGGTTAATAATCATGATCCGTTATCCTTTTTCTTTTTTTGGAAAAAATTCAAACTTTTTTTCGTATTTTAACGAATGTATAGATAGAAACCAGGGAAAGGAGAGGCCATGAATGACAGAAAGATACAGAGTCTGATCAAAAAGATTCAAAAAAAGCAGGATCGGCGGGCAACGGATGAGCTGATTCGGCTGTATTACAAAGAAATATATGTGTATGTGTTTAAGCAGTTGTCGGCGAAGGAAACGGCCATGGATGTGACACAGGAGATTTTTCTCAGTATGCTTCAGACAATCTGGAATCTGATTACATAAAACGAGAAGAAATCCGGCAGATCTTTGCATTTTTGAGACAGCGGGAAGTGATTTTAGAAGAACTGTTCCGTCTGAAATTTTATGGAGGCTATACCTTTGAGGAGATTGTTCACATTCTTGAAATAGCCCCATCTACTGTAAAAACAAAATATTATGCAGCTTTAAAATTTGTTCGCAAGGAATTATCGGCAGAAAGGAGAACAGAATGAGACAAGAGAAAATAGATTATCCAAACAACAGAGAACTGGATGTGGCGATCAATGCGATTCTCGATAAGGCCTATCCGAAGCAAAAGGGTGTGATAGAGTCACTGGTGTCGATGTACAGACAGATTGGATTTGGTAATATCCTGCATGGGATGACGCTTCTGATGGGCCTGGTCTTTCTGTGCTATATCGGAATCTTAGCTCTGGAAATGAATGCAGTGGAAATGGAAGAAGGAGTGATCCAACTGACAATGATACTTTGTTTGCCGCTGATGTTTCAGGGAATTTTAGGGTTATCGATCTTAAATGAGCATGAACAGAATGTATATGAGCTTGGGATGACGTGCAGATATACCCAGTATCATATGCTGGCGCTTCGTATGATCGTGGTCAGCATTTCCATGATTCTTTTCAATGGCATCATGTGCGTTGGACTATGGAAATGGGATGAAACAGGGGATTTTGTGCAGAATGCATTTCTGTCTGTGACAGTCACCTTGATCTACAGCGTAGCTTACATGAAAACTCTGCTCGGAGGCATCGGTCTTGTAAGACAGGCAGCTCTGTATGGAATCTGGACAGGCGTGATTTTGTTACTCAAAACGGTGTTCCCAATGGCCTATCACTACATTTTATATCAATTGCCATTGCTGGTTCATGTGGCGATCTGGTGTCTGGCGATCGTGGCATTGGGAAAAGATTTATCACGATTTATCCATTGGAATTGTAAATATAATTTAAATACAGGAGGTTCTCAATGTTAACTTTAGAAAATGTAACAAAGAAATATAAAAATTTTACAGCCTTATCAGATGTCAATCTGGAATTAAAAGAAGGGATATATGGACTTCTTTCCCCAAATGGCGCAGGAAAAACAACATTGTTGAAGATGATCGCAACACTGATGCCGACTACCGCAGGAAATATTTATTATGATGGGAAGAATATCATGGAAATGGGGGAAGCATATCGTGAACTTCTGGGATATATGCCTCAGAAGTTTGGGTATTACAAGGATTATACTGCGGTAAGATATCTCTCTTATCTTGCGGCCCTGAAAGGTCTGGATAAGAAAGAAACGGCTGCAAAAATAGATGAATTAATGGAACAGGTAGGACTTTCTGAGGTAAAGAACCAGAAATTGAAAACCTATTCTGGAGGAATGATACAGCGTGTAGGGATTGCGCAGGCATTGCTTGGGGATCCAAAGATATTGATCCTGGACGAACCGACTGCAGGGCTGGATCCAAAAGAAAGAGCCAATTTCCGTGAGCTGCTTATGAAATTTGCAGACGGAAAGATCATTCTTTATTCGACGCATATTGTTTCAGACATCGAAAATATTGCAGACAGAATCATTATGCTCCGAGATCATACACTTTACTGCGATAAGTCGGTGGAAGAACTGAAAACTTCATTTGTATCGAAAAAGGAAAATCCAAATCTGGAAGACCTGTTTTTGGAAATATACGGCTAGGGGTGAGCAAAATGTTAATCAATGAATATCGAAAAATGTGGAATTTTAAAATTCTGGCAGTTGTCATTGCTGTCGGGATCGCAATGTTTTTCAGTGGACCGGTCAGCCAAATGAATCTGGAGAAAAATCTGCCGCTTTTTGAAACAGTGGAAGCAAGCATTGGAACAGAGTTTCGTCAAAAATACGGGAAGGAATTGGATGCTGGCGAAATGGAAGAAATCAAAGAACTCGCGCAAGCCAAAAGTGAAGCCTTAAATGAAGAGGTTATGAAAGCATTCCCGGAAATAAAAGAAGCAGGATTTGAGTCTTATAACGCACTGAAAGAATATCTGGAAAATGCTGATCTGGAAACGATCGAGACAAAAGAATATGAGGATGCCGTGGGATTTGAGCAGAAAATTTATGAACAGTTTTCATGGGAGGTCGAAGAGGTACAATATTATTATCAGGGGCTTATCAACTCTTATGAATGGTCTTCGGATAAGGAATCGTATGTAGTATCTGTTGTGCCATCCTCAGTGACTTCCAACATGTCTTTTGTAATGGGAGATTTTGCAGGCGTGGTTCTGTCGCTGGTAATTTTATTTGTAATTCCATATCTGTCATGGGACAACCGGGCAGGCGTTTATCCGATCATCGCGACGACGAAAATTGGAAGAAAGATGCTTCTGAAACAGATTGCAGTAATGCTAAGCAGTGTAGCGGTATTGCTTTTGGTGTGCAATCTGGTTTTTGCAGCAACAGTAAGTGTGATGACTCCATATGGGCCATTTTGGGACTGCATTCCAGATTGTGTCAGTTACGATTGGACTCTGACACAGTTGTATATCATGCAGGTGATCATAATTGATATAGTAGCAATAGCGGTAGCAATGATCGTATTTTTCCTGTCTGCTTTTTGTGAGACAGTTGTCAGTATTGTGGCAGTGATCATTCCATGCTGGTTTGCCGGGAATTTTATGAGCAATTTTTTCCTCAGAAAAACATTTATGAAATTCGATGTAGCATTTGATCTTTATGAAAGCTGGCAAAGACGATTTGCGTCTGCACCGCTTTTGGTATGTGCAGTGTTGATGGCAGTTGGAGTTGGATTATTGGTTGGATTATATGGGAAAAGAAAAAAGGAAGATATTTTTGAATAGGTGAGCAAGATGAAGGAGAGATTACGAAACCAAAAGAAAGTGATATTTCGCATGGAGTTTCAAAAACTCTGTCAAATGCCAGTGTTTTATCTGCTTGTGCTGATGTTTATCGGATTTAATCTCTGGTTATTTCTGGATTCGAAATCTTATTATATAGAAGCAATCCAAAGCGACAGCAAGTTGTTGGAAGAAAGTCCGGAGCAGTTTGGAGAAATATATGCTTATGAACTGGATGCAAAAGTAGATCTGTTGGAGATCAAAGAGATGGCGCAGCGATATGAAGCGTACGAAAAGGAATCGGAGCAGATCATTTCTGCGAATTATGGCAGACTTCAGCAAAGAGCGGATTCTATGGAAGCGGAGGAGAAAGACAGTCTTACTTTTACAGGCGCATACAGACTGCATAGTTTTCTGTTTTCCTACTATTTAAAGTATATGATGATCGAGTGCCTGATCATTATCATTCTTACGGTGATTTATTCCATGCATTTTGAAGTGCTGCATAACACGGAGGAACTGGTGCTTGTCAGCAAAACAGGTCCGAACGTCTTCAAAATCAAACTCTGGGCAGCGTTTCTGTTTGCGATGCTGCTGTCGCTGATCATTATGGGCGTATCGTTTGGTGTTTATTTTGGGATTGTCAACTATGCAGAAATCTGGGGTGCATATCGGTGCATCTGATCGTAAAGTGCGGGTATTGGTTTATGGATTATGCGCCGGGAGACACCTGGCCTTTGTATGAAATCAGTGTGCTGGGAATCTGTTTCTTAATTGGAATATTATGCATTGACTTAAAGTTTACTTCAAGGAGTATAATTGGACCGAATGATACAAAAAAGCAACGAATTTTAACTAAAACGTGGTAAAAATGGTAGCTTGGGTTGGTGGAGAAACACCAGAATCCTATCTATAATTAAGAAAAACAAGAAATCGAAGAGAGGACAGAACGTATGAAAAAAGTATTTCTTATTATAGGTATTGTTTTAGGTGTAGTCCTTTTGGCAGGAATCGCAGCATTTGGTGTATTTGCTTATAAGAATCTTCATTGGTATGATGAAAATGAAAAAAATCTGGAGAAAGCAAATGCACAGGAAAAGCAGATTACACTGCCAAATGGAAATGTGATCAATTATGGTGAAGTGCAAAATGAGAAGCCGGCACTTTTGTTGATTCATGGACAGATGGGAGCCTGGGAAGATTATGCAAATCTGATGCCGGAGCTTTCAGAAAACTGGCACATTTTCGCAGTAGACGTGTATGGACATGGGCAGTCTTCTCATGAAGAGAGCCTTTATTATCTGGACGTAAATGGAGATGATCTGATCTGGTTTATCGATCACGTGATCGGAGAAAAGACCGTTGTTTGTGGTCATTCTAATGGAGCGTTGACAGCAGCTTATATTGCGGCATATGGCGGAGATAACATTGCAGGAGCAGTGCTGGAAGACCCACCGGTATTTTCTACGCAAGGCGAAGGGTGGGAAAACAGCTTTGCTTATCTGGATACATACAAGCCATTACATGACTATAACTCATCAAAGCAGACAGAATGCTGGCCGGCGTATTATCTGAGACACTGTTATTGGGGACAGTTATTTATGAAGGATGCTATGGATGGAATTGCAAACTATGCACAGAGGTATAACGAAAAGCATCCGGGAGAAGAGGTGAAGATTTTCTTCATGCCGGCGTCTTCACTCAGCGTTTTTCATTATGTAATGGATTATGATTTCCAATATGGAGAACATTTCTATGATCTGACCTGGAACAACGGGTATACACATGAAGAAATTTTATCTGCAATCGAAGTACCATGCATCTATATTCATGCAAAAGAAAGTATTGCAGAGACAGGAGTTTGCCTGGGTGCGGCTACAAGAGAACAGGCAGAACGTGCCGTGGCTTATATTGGAGAGCAGTGTGAATGGATTGAGACATCAGACAGTGATCATTGTATTCATTCATCACACAGTGAGCTTTATCTAGAGGCCGTGAACCGTCTTTTAAAATAAAAAATATGAAATGCAGCTTTTCCTTATCATAGAGAAGAGCTGCATTTTTTGTACCTGAAGAAATGATCACAGATTGTGTAATCCACAGGGGCTGTGCTATATTATAAGGGTGATGAAGTTGAGAGGTAAAGAATTATGGAAAATCAAGAAAAGACACATAAACGTCGTGTGCGTTATTCGGGCACACATCCAAGAAGTTATAAAGAAAAATACAAAGAACATGATCCAGAAAAATATGCAGATACTATTGCCAAGGTCATTCAAAAAGGAAGCACACCTGCAGGCATGCATATTTCTATTATGGTAAAAGAGATTCTGGATTTTTTACAGATAAAACCAGGACAGATTGGGCTAGATGCCACACTTGGTTATGGAGGACATACAAAAGAGATGCTGAAATGTCTGCAGGGAGAAGGACACATTTATGGGCTTGATGTGGATCCGATCGAGTCTGCAAAGACAAAAGAACGTCTGGCAAAGCAGGGATTTGGAGAAGAAATCTTGACAGTCAGACTTCAGAATTTTGCCGATATCGATCTGGTTTCCAAAGAAACAGGCAAGAAATTTGACTTTATTCTTGCGGATCTGGGTGTATCTTCGATGCAGATTGATAATCCGGAACGCGGATTTTCTTATAAAGTGGAGGGACCGCTAGATCTGCGTATGAACCCACAAAAAGGGGAAAGTGCAGCAGACAGACTGAAAGAGGTTTCCTACGAAGAATTGGTTGGTATGCTGGCAGAAAATGCAGACGAGCCATATGCGGAAGAGATTGCAAAGACAGTGATGAACTGGAGAAAATGTGGAAAAGCGATTGAGACGACAACGCACTTTAAGGAAGTGATTGAAGAAGCACTTCGTATCGTACCAGAGAAAGAACGCAAAGAGGCAGTGAAAAAATCTTGTCAGAGATCGTTCCAGGCACTTCGTATTGATGTGAACAGTGAGTTTGAAGTATTGTATGCATTTTTAGAAAAGCTTCCAGAGGTACTCGCACCAAATGGTCGTGTTGCGATCCTGACTTTCCATTCCGGAGAAGACCGTCTGGTGAAGCGTTCTTTCAAAGAACTGCAAAAGGCAGGACTTTATCGTGAAGTGTCAAAAGACGTCATAAGACCATCCGCAGAAGAATGTGTGAGAAACGGGCGCGCCAAATGCACGAAGATGCGCTGGGCAATCCGTGCTGCAGAGTAGAGAAAAGGAGTTTGCATCATGCAGGAAATGGAAAAGAAATGTTCTGTGTCAAAAAAATGTGGCGGATGCCAGTATCAGGGCGTTTTGTATACAGAGCAATTAAAGAAAAAACAGAAGATGGAAGAAACATTGCTGAAGAAGTTCTGTAAAGTAGAAAAAATCATCGGCATGAAAGATCCATATTATTATAGAAACAAAGTACATCGTACTTTTGGAAGAGATCGAAAAGGAAATGTAATCTCCGGGACTTATCAGGAAGGAACACATAAGATTGTCCCAGTGGAAGAATGTCTGATTGAGGATCAGAAGTGTCAGGAGATCATTCATACAATTCGCGGGCTTTTGAAGTCTTTCAAGATCAAAACGTATGATGAAGACACTGGGTATGGTCTGCTTCGTCATGTGATGGTGCGCCGTGGATTTAAGACGGGAGAGATCATGGTGGTCCTGGTACTGGGTTCTCCGATCATGCCATCGAAAAATAATTTCGTGAAAGCACTTCGAAAAGTGCATCCGGAGATTTCTACCGTGGTGATCAATGTGAATGATAAAAGAACCAGTATGATTCTGGGAGACCGTGAGTCTGTGATTTATGGAAAAGGATTTATTCGAGATGAACTTTGTGGCTGTTCGTTCCGCATTTCTCCAAAATCATTTTATCAGGTAAACCCGGTTCAGACGGAAATCTTATATCAGACAGCTATTGATTTTGCAAAGCTGACAGGAAAGGAAGAAGTCATCGATGCGTATTGTGGTATCGGTACGATCGGTATGGTTGCAGCAAAACATGCAAAGAAAGTTCTAGGGGTTGAGCTGAATGCAGATGCAGTGCGTGATGCCCGTATGAATGCCAAAGAAAATAAGATGACCAACATTGAATTCCGCCAGGGAGATGCTGGAGAGTTTATGGTGGCGATGGCAGAAAAGGGCCAGAAAATGGATGTAGTGTTCATGGACCCTCCAAGAGCCGGAAGTGATGAAAAGTTCTTATCTTCTGTCGTAAAACTCGGGCCAAAGAAGGTAGTCTATATTTCTTGTAACCCAGTTACACTGGAGCGAGATTTGAAATACATGGTGAAACACAAATATGAGGTAAAAAAGATACAGCCAGTAGAAATGTTCCCATTCACAGAACATTTGGAAAATGTCTGTTTACTGGAAAAGCAATAGATAGGAGAGACCGCAATGCAGATCAAAAATATTGTATTTGATGTGGGAAAGGTTCTGGTTACATATGAGCCGGAACAGCATCTTAGAAATCTTGGTTATGATGAGACGACTCGAAAGAATGTCATGGAAGCGATGTTTGCGAATCCATTATGGAACGAAAATGACAAAGGGCTTCTTACAACGGAGGAACTTTTAGATGGATTTATTGCAAATGCGCCAAAGTACGAGGTGCAGATCAGAGAAGCATTTGGCAAGATCGAGAAGACGATCGAACTGCTTCCGCATAGCATGGAATGGGTTGAGAATCTGAAGGCAAGAGGGTATCATTTGTATATTATTTCAAATTATGGAGAGTACACTTATGAGCAGACAGAGCATAAGCTGAAATTTCTTCCTTACATGGATGGTACTATTTTTTCTTTTCAATATAAGATGATCAAGCCAGACAGAGCGATCTATGAAAAATTATTGGAAAAGTTTGAACTGAAAGCAGAGGAATGTGTGTTTATCGATGATTCTCTGGCAAATGTAGTTGCTGCAAAGCAGGCAGGATTCCATGGAATACATTTTCAGAATTATGAGCAGGCGAAGGCAGAATTAGACCGTTTATTGCTGTAAAAAGAAATCAAAAGAAAAGCTTTTATTAAAGTGGATAAAACATTTTAATAAAAGCTTTTTTTGTGCATAAAGTATGGTAATGAGACTAAATTTTGTGGAGAAGTTTTGTGAAAAAAAGCAGGTTTGCAGTAGGGTTGTGTATCGTTTTAATAGCAGGCATGGTCTGGTGTTTCAAAAGTGAGGAAATGCAGACGATTTTAAATGAAAACGGCGATTCCACGGGGAGTGATTACATTAAATGGGTGGAATTCAATGTAACGCATGAGGCGATGGAGAAGGCATATCAGTACGACGTGGCTACATATGGAAAGAAAGTTCATTTGAATTGGGTGAGTCTTCTGGCATATTTGGGGGCGAGATATGGAGGAGATTTCTCAAAATACAATGAGAAGCATATGGAAGAGATTGCGGAGCTTATGCGAAATGGGGAAACAACGGAAGAACGGCTGGCAGCAGAAATGCAGTATTATTCATATTACAGAGAGGCCTATGGCGCTGTGCTGGATGGCATGGTGGGGGAATATGAGGTGGAAAATGAACAGGGTACCTGGGAGAGTGTATACGGTTTGAAAGCCTTTCATCCGATCGCGAAGGGTTTTCCTTATTCGGATTATGACGACTTTGGGGTGTCCAGAACCTATGGTTATAAAAGAAATCATCTGGGACACGACATGATGGGGCAGGTCGGAACTCCAATCATTGCGGTAGAATCCGGGTATGTGGCAGAGCTTGGCTGGAATCAGTATGGCGGATGGCGTATCGGAATCAATAGTTTTGATGGAAAACGTTATTATTACTATGCGCACCTGAGACAGAACCGTCCGTATGCAGAAGGACTGGAAAAAGGAGATATCGTGCAGGCGGGAGATGTGATCGGTTATCTTGGCAGGACCGGGTATAGTACAGAGGAAAATGTAAATAACATTGACGAATATCATCTGCATTTTGGTCTCCAGCTTATTTTTGATGAATCACAGCGCGAAGGAAACAATGAGATATGGGTGAGCGGCTATGAGCTGGTGCGTTTTCTATATCAGCATCAGTCAGAGGTGCAGCGAAATGATGAGACAAAAGAATGGACACGGATTTACCAGATAAAAGATCCAGCAGCAAAAGGTGAGTAGTATGCATAACCCAGCGGTATCACAACATATCATGGTAAAAAAGTGAAAGAAGAACGTTTTCATGAGTGAGAAACAAAATAGCTTAATCAATACATGCGATTTTCGGTCGGTCAGTCCGATTATGATGGCACTTCCATATCCGCCGATTCAGGTACAGGAAAGAAATCAAAGTTATGCAAATCTACTTAGTATTGATTATTGTGGTGCAGTCTCGGAGACTTCGGCCATTACCCAGTATATTTTGAATGAAAACCGCTTATCCTGTGAAAAATGTCCGATGGCGAAAACAATACTCGGTATTGCGATGGCGGAAATGGTACATTTGCAAAAACTTGGAGAGCTGATTTATTTACTCGGCGGAAGTCTGAGTTTTACAGCAAAGCATCGGGATGGCAGACAGATTATGTGGACACCGCAGTATTTGAACATTCAGGAAAATGCAAAAGAAATAGTGCTGGTGAATATTGAGGGAGAAAAAGCTGCGATTGAGCAGTATAAGATACATATGCGTATGATAAGTGATGAGAATATCAATGCAGTGCTTGCGAGGATCATAAAAGACGAAGAGTATCATATTATGGTACTTCAGGCATTGTTGACAGAGTTGTAATTTTAATTGACATCATCTGGAAAAAGGAGTAAAATCAATTTCCCTTCATTATTAAATGGAGGGAAAATTGAATATTTTACCTTCGGTATTTGACTGGCAAAATCCAGCAAAACCAGACCGACTTGGCAAGATATGAAAATATAACTACCAGGAGGAAGTAACGATGATCACGATGGAACATGTATGTAAATCGTACAAGGTTGCAAAACGGAATGCAGGGTTAAAAGAAGCCTGCAAGTCTCTGTTTCGAAGAGAGACAGAAGAGATCCAGGCATTGTCAGACATCAGTTTTCAGATCAATGATGGAGAGATGGTTGGATATATTGGCCCAAATGGAGCAGGGAAGAGCTCCACAATTAAAATTCTCAGTGGAATATTAACACCAGACAGCGGTTCTTGTATGGTGGACGGAAGAATTCCGTGGAAGAACCGTATGGAACATGTCAGACAGATCGGTGTTGTCTTTGGACAACGTTCTCAATTGTGGTGGGATATTCCTGTCATAGATTCTTTTGATTTACTGAAAGACATCTATTCTATTTCAACTCCCAATTATAGAAACACCTTAGAAGAATTGACAGAATTATTGCAGCTCCAGGAGCTGTTAAGAACACCTGCCAGACAATTGTCCCTTGGGCAGAGAATGCGGTGTGAGATCGCGGCATCGCTGTTACATAGTCCAAAGCTTCTGTTTTTGGACGAGCCTACGATTGGGCTGGATGCAGTTTCAAAACTGGCAGTGCGCGATTTTATTAGAAAATTGAATCAGGAGCATAAGACAACGGTCATTCTGACCACCCATGATATGCAGGACATCGAAGCAATTGCAGATCGTGTGATTTTAATTGGAAAAGGAAAGATTTTGCTGGACGGCACACTGGAACATATGAAACAGCTTGTGGAAGAATCCGAGAGGAAGACAGGCGCAGATACAGATGAAAACAGGAAAACACAGGAAAATCTGGATCAGGTTGTTGCAAAACTGTACCAGAAGCTTGATATTGTATAGGAGGCGTGTGATGAAGAAATATATTTCGTTTTTTCGTGTGCGGTTTTCGGTCGGAATTCAATATCGGATGGCAGCAATTACAGCGCTGACGACGCAGCTTATTTGGGGCATGATGGAATGTCTGGCATATAAAGTGATTTATGATTCCAACCCAGGCTCTTTTTCTATGGAATATTCTGCGCTGGTATCCTATATCTGGTTAAAAGAAGCGTTTTTTGCGTTGTTTAATACGTGGGCAATGAACAACGACCTTTTCCAGATGATCCTGGATGGTGGGATTGCCTATGAGATGTGCAGACCAGTATCGCTATATGGAATGTGGTTTACGAGAAATATGAGTGGAAGAGTCGCAGAGGCAGCGCTTCGCTGTGTTCCGGTTCTGATAGGAGCATTGCTGCTTCCGATTCCATACAAAATAGGTGCACCTGTCAGCGCGGCGGCACTTGGACTGTTTGCTTTCACGCTGATCATGGCACTTCTTGTTACGGTATCTTTTTGTATGGTGATCTATATGCTGTGCTTTTTTACCATTTCTCCGCAGGGATGGCGTGTGCTTTTTCTGGGAATGGTGGAATTCTTGGCAGGGGCTGTGATACCGCTTCCATTTATCCCACAGCCATACAGAGGTCTGATTGAACTGCTTCCATTTGCATCAATGCAAAATGTGCCATTTCGAATTTACAGCGGAGATCTGAATGGAGAAGCTATGTGGACGGCAATCGGGCTTCAACTCTTTTGGATTCTGGTACTGAATCTGATCGGAATGCTTCTATATAAAAGAGTAGAGCGCAGAGTGGTTGTACAGGGAGGTTAGAAAGGATGCGCATGTTAGATAATATGAAACTTTATATGAAATATGTATCCGTGATCCTGCAAAGTACAATGCAGTATAAACTTTCGTTTGTGCTGATGCTGATCGGAAGATTTGTGATGGCATTTACCGGATTTCTTGGAATTTTCTTTCTTTTTTCTGGATTTACGCAGATAAAAGGATATACGTACGGTGACATTGTGTTGTGTTTTTCGATTATACAGATGTCCTTTGCGATCGCGGAATGTGTAGGAAGTGGTTTTAAAGGATTTTCAGGAGTGGTAAAAAGAGGGGAATTTGACCGCATGCTTCTTAGACCACGCAGTCTTATCCTGCAGGTGATTGCAACCAGATTTGAACTTGGCAGACTGGGACCAATGCTGACGGCGGTGATCACATTGGTGATTGGGATTCGTGAGAGCAATGTGGTATGGGATTTTTCGAAATGGATCACGCTCTTTTTTATGATAATCGGAGGTACATTTTTGTTTGTTGGACTTTTTATGCTTGGTGCAAGTATCTGTTTCTTTTCAATAGAAGATGCGGGGATCATCAATGTTTTGACTTATGGTGCAAAGGAGCATGGAAAATATCCCGTAGATATTTATGGAAATAGTCTGATGAAATTTTGTACTTATATTATACCGTATACTTTGATCCAGTATTATCCGCTTCAATTCCTGATCGGAAAAACAGAACACTGGCAATATGCATTTTATCCATTTGGAGTCAGCATTTTTATGATGATCTGTTATGGAATTTGGAGGTATGGAGTGCGAAATTATAAATCCTGCGGAAGTTAGATCGAGAGGGGGAAATAGTGCAATTTTCCGTATATAAATTACAAGACAAAATTCCTTTTAAGGGGTAAAATAATAAAAAAGATTATTTTCTCATTGGAGGGTTTTATGGATTACGCAGCGATTCGATATAAAGGAGATAAAAATTATTGTTATGCATTGGAGAAAGGGCATTTTCTGTTCCGTCTGCAAGTGAAGCGAGGGGATATACGAAAAGTCATCATGCATTATCAGGATAAAAATATTCCGGTGCAATATTTTGATACCAGAGCAGAAATCGAAATGACACCTGCCGCATGGGACGAGTTTCATGAATATTATGAAGCAGAGATTTGGATGGATGTTCGTTGTCTTAGATATTATTTTGAAATCGAAGATATGGAAGGCAATGTTACCTATTATTGTAATTACGAATTTTTGGATGAACCGACAGACAATATAGAGCGTATGTTCAACTGCCCTCAGGATCTGAGAGAAGAAGAGATTTTTGAAGTGCCAGAGTGGGCAGCAAATAAAGTTGTTTATCAGATTTTTCCATCTCGATTTGCAAGCAGCAAAGAGGTAGATGAGGAATTATGGTATAAAGCACCGATCGGCTTTCGAGATGATTTGAAAGGGGATCTGCGTGGAATTATCGATCATTTGGATCATATACAGAATCTGGGAATCGAAGTGATCTATCTGACACCGATTTTCAAATCCGACTCTACTCACAAATATGACACGATCGATTATTATCAGATTGATCCTTCTTTTGGTACGAAAGAGGATTTGAAAGAGTTAGTAGAAAAAGCACATGCACGTAATATGAAAGTATTATTGGATGGAGTGTTCAACCACACTGGGCTTAAGTTCTTTGCATTTGCAGATATTATGGAGAAAGAAGAAAAATCAGAATATCTGGACTGGTATTATATTCAGGAATTTCCACTTCGCATGAAGTTTGGTGAAAAGCCAAGTTATAAGACCTTTTCTTACTTTGGTGGAATGCCAAAATTGAACCTGCTCAATCCGGCCGTGCAGAATTATGTGATCGATGTTGTAAAATACTGGATTCGCGAATGTGATGTGGATGGATGGCGTCTTGATGTGGCAGATGAGATCAGTCACAAATTCTGGAAGAAATTCCGCGAGGAAGTCCGTAAAGTGAAAGCAGACAGCCTAATCGTAGGTGAAGTCTGGTATTATGCATCAGATTTTCTGGAAGGCGATGAGTGGGATACTGTTATGAACTATCCATTCTTCAATGCGGTGAAGGATCTTATTGTAAATGAAAAAATCACAGTGTCGCAGTTTGCGGAAAAACTTGGATTTTTAAAAGGAAACCTGCACAAAAAGGTGTATCCGTTATTGTTTAATTTGATTGACAGTCATGATACAGCAAGATTTTTACATAATTGTGAAAATAAGAAAGAAAAGCAAAGAATCGCAGCCGCCATTCAATTGCTTTGTCCAGGAATGCCTATGATCTATTATGGAGATGAATTTGCAATGGAAGGTGGTCCAGATCCGGATTGTAGACGAGGAATGCTCTGGGACGAAAAACGTCAGGATAAAGAAATGTTTGCGTGGTATCAGAGATTGATTTACCTTAGAAAAACATATCGAAGCATTACAGAAGGAAATGTAATCGATTATCAAGCGGATGATGAAAAAGGCGTTTTAGTGGTAACGAGAGAGCTCGGAGATGAAAAAGTTACAATTGTATTTAATTGCAAAGAAGGAGAGGCGGAGCTCTCAAAATACCAGGGAATGCAGAATTTGATCACAGAAGATGTATTTGATGGAAAAATAAAAGGATATAACGCGGCAGTACTTTTAGGATAATGAGATGAAAATCAGGTGATGGAAGAGATTCCGTCATCTGATTTTTTTACGGCGCGTTCTAATTTGTTTAAATTCACAAATGCGTAGAAAAAGAATTGACAAATATTCTTTATGCGACTATAATAAAAATACATATCAGGGACACTTCTTAACCGTTCGGT
>CAZUVY010000022.1:0-40333 GCA_964623905.1 uncultured Faecalimonas sp. | reverse complement strand
CGCGACCCTCGCCTTGGCAAGGCGATACTCCACCACTGAGCCACTCGTGCATGTTTGTTTTGAAACCAAAACTCTTTATTTTGTTTTCAGAGAGCACGAGACGGGATTCGAACCCGCGACCCTCGCCTTGGCAAGGCGATACTCCACCACTGAGCCACTCGTGCATGTTCTTGTTTGGTCAACCGAACAAAAATTATTATACTCATAGGCATACCATTTGTCAATAACTTTTTTAATATTTTTTCAATTATTTTCACCTTATTTTCAACTTCTTGTTCCAAATCCAGTTTTGATGTAATATATTGATAATACAAGTCTTAGGAGGTATTTTGATATGACACCAAAACAACAGGCATATAAAACATTAGCAAACACTATGATCAAGAATTTTACCAAACGAAATATGGAAGCATTTTACTGTGAGACCAAGGAAGATGCTGTGACACTTGCAATGGAGCTTATGAAAGACGGCGGCAGCGTTGGTCTTGGCGGCTCTGAAACAGTCAGTGAAACAGGTCTTTTAGACGCAGTAAAAAATGCTGAAAACCTTCATTTCATCGACCGTACACTTGCAACCACTCCAGCAGAACGAAAAGCTGTTTTCCTTGAAACTATGGCAGCGGACTATTTCCTTATGAGTTCAAATGCAATCACGATCGACGGTGAGTTGATCAACATCGATGGCAATGCAAATCGTCTGGCATGTCTTCTTCATGGACCAGATCAGGTTATCATCTTAGCCGGAATGAATAAAGTCGTAGATGACGTAGATTCAGGCATTCAACGAATTGGTATCCATGCCGCTCCTGCAAATGCTGCACGTCTCAATACCAAGACACCATGTAAAATCCTTGGCCACTGCGGCGACTGCCATTCTGAAGACTGCATGTGTTGTCAGATCGTAATCACCCGCCATTCAAGACACAATGGACGTATCAAGGTTATTTTAATCGGTGAAGAATTAGGTTTCTAAATCATGAACTTACATAAAATGCAGCTGTCAGAATAGCAGCTGCATTTACTATTTTACATATTCCTTATCTTCCTCCAATATATACAGAGGATTCCATTGTATTTCTCCTTTTTTATATGGTAATACCTCTGCAATCTCTACAATTCTTCGAGAACCATCATGTATTTTAGCAACCCGGATTATAATGTCCAAAGCAGACGCAATCTGCTTTTGTATCACTTCTGCCTGCATGAAATGTTTTTCCTGTGCAATCATACACTCCAACTGTACAATCATATCCTCAGTCGAATTCGCGGATATGGCAGCAAGAAATGTTGCTCTTCCTGCATTCATTGCATACAGCATATCAAATGCTTCTCTCCCACAGACTTCTCCTATCACAATTCGTTCAGGCAGCATGGAAAGTGCCGCTCTTAGCATCCTTTGTTCATCTATCGCCTCAAAGCCAAATCCTTCCAAACTTACCAGATTGTTCAAACATTCTGTCTGAAGTTCTGCTGTCTTTTCTATCGTAATAACGCGCTCGTTCTGTGGAATCATCTTCAACATTCTGTTTAATAACGCTGTTTTCCCTGTATCTGCTGCTCCACAAATAAAAACATTACGCCTGGTCCTAACAAGTTCTTCTAAGATATCTACACTCTTCCCTGAAATTTCAAAATGGACCGTCCCTGTCTTGCGAATTGTCATACATGGTCCATTTTTAGAAATCGGTGGAAGTACAATCTCTACAACAGATCCATCTTGAAGCCGTGTCTCAAAAAACGGATTTGCCTCATTCACTTCACGCGTATGAGAAATAAAACGCTGAATCGTATCTTCGAACTTCATTTGATTATCAAACACATCATCTATTTTCAGTAATTGACCATTCTTTTTTACAAATACACTATCAGGTCCATTCACAATTATTTCTGTAATCGTATCATCTTGTATTAACATTTCAAAAGTTGTCCTACTCTGAAGCGAATCAGAAATCTCTTGATATAATTTTAATTTTTGTTCTATGGAATAATTTTTCCCCTGTAGTTTTTGAAGCATAATTTCATTGATTTTTTGCTCCAGTAATTCCTGTTCTTTTATACCTTCCATTTTTTTAATCCTTCTTTCAAACCATCAGCCGAATTCTGAAACAATCGTTTTATCGCAAGCTGGATTAACTGTTTTTCCTCTTCCTCTACGTTTGCCACATTTTGCATTGCTGCTTTTATTTTCTGGTGTGGTTTATACTTCAAATCATAAAAACTGCTGATTCCCGTACCATAGATCACATCAAACACGACATCCACAATTCTTTTCCGCTCTTCGAATGGTAATTCCGCTAGCCACTCCTCAATCACTTGATTCACATGCCTTGCAAATCCATCTAATTCTTCAACCCGCTCCAATTCTGCTCCATTCACTTTCCACGAATATACCATATGCTGCATAAGTCCTTTCGCCTCACTTCTGATTACACAATACTGGTTATCAGACTCTAACATCATTCCGATAATCGATGTCTGTGGGATATATTTATGTATAAGTGGACGAATCTCTTTATAATTCTGACTTTCATATATTTCTTTCAAAAATCCAGGTCCGTCAAAATTATAAATTCCTATGAGTCTTTGCTTCAATTCTGCCGGAAGATTCATTGCAGCATACACTGCAAGATTCCCACCTTTCGAATGTCCGCAAAAATGAAACGGATTCAAAAGTCCCGACATCGCGCTGACTGCATATCTGATTGCTGCTTTCTGCGCCTCTATATCATTTTGAAAACTCATAGAAAAATCTTCTTTCCATCCTGCTACCGAACTGTCTGTTCCACGAAACGCAATACAATACTCACCATTTCTCAAGTCGAACGTAACCGCCGAAAACTGCTCCGAAGTCTCTTCATCGAACCGTTCCAGATTTGCATGTGCGATCAAATTGGCAAATCTTCCAGCCTTGGAAATCGCACGAAGCAATTTCCTGTCATCTCTTTTCGTCACTTCTTGTCTTAACATAATCTCCAGATGGTCTTTTGCAAATTCCCCGATGGTCTGATCAATATTATAGCCTGCGAACCTACAATACGCCACTTCACTAAGCACAAGTGCATCCAATTCACCAAACGGCATCTCACTAAAATCGTAATCCCTATATTGTTCTACATATGATATCAGATTCTCTTTCATTCTTCTCATTCTAAATAAATTCCCTTATCGTATCGAGAAACGTCTCTTCTCCCCATGTGTTGAGCTTAAAAAACATTGCCTGACTGCCGCCTGATGTAATCGCTGATACATGTACGATATCCTGCGCTGCCTGAAATAGTGTCACATTCATACTCACTCGATTGCCGCCCGCATAACTATAACGCTCAAACACAAGCACAATACATTTCGCACTGCCTTCTGTAAAATAACTGGAATCCTCCAGTGAAGCTGAACTGCTCCTAGAAAGAACGCCTTCCCGGATTCTGTCTGCTATCACATTAATGTTTCCATGTACCGTTTTTTGTAATTTTGCCATAATCTCGCCTCCTGCTTTACTTCAATATTTATTAACCAGTGTCTTTATCTTTCCTATATTTTAGCATACCAAATACATTCTGTAAATCCGTATTGAATCGTGACAAATCTTCCAGCAAAACAACCTGTCTTCCCTCAAAAATCTGGGCATTGAACAAATCTATAAATATGTAAAAACAGAAAAAAGACCACCTTACCCAGTTTCTGTAAGGTCGCCTTTCTTCAAGTTTTCTAATATAACAAATCAACAATCTCGTTTGCAGTCATACTGCTCAAATTTTCATTGTCGTTTAACGTTTCTCGATTCCATCTCATCGCAGAAGAATTTGTTAAATACCAATATGGTCTTGCACAATCCGGATATTTGGCATACCAGCTTGGATAATATGTACTCATAATCTGTTCAGCACGTATGACAGCCTGACTCTTATTGCCATTTGATAAATTTGTTCCACAGAAAATGACACCTGGTGGACTTGAATGAAGCAATAAAACACTTCCATCTTCGCACATTCCCACGACAATCCATACATGACCACTCATACTCATAATGTCTCCAGGCTGCCATCGATCTATATTTCCGGCAGAAATATATGTGCCCAGACCTCGATTCGCATAATTACTTGCCATTTTCGAAGATGATAACACATATCCTTCTTGCCCATTCTGAGTCTCTAATACATTATAGACAGCCCATCCCACATAACCGGAACAATCCAGTCCATCGTGAATTTGATATGTCGTATCGTTATAATCATAGGAAGCATCCTGCACGGAAGCAAACTCTGCCCATCTAGGGCTGACACCTATTGTAACTGCTTCAATGCCAGCGGCGGTATCTTCTTCGTTCCAGCCGCCACCCCAGACATACATTGTACTACCAACTGGCTTAATTGCAATTTTGAGAAAATCAAGGATGGAGCGTTCTCCTTGTTTTGATGTTGTATTGGTTTTAGTCGATTCATTTTTTGCATTACCATTGGTTTCAGATGTTTCCTTGGATGTATTTGAATTATTCCCCTCTTCTTCTACAATCTTTTCTTCTGTTTGCTCATCTCTTTCTGCCTGCGAGTCATTCTCCACTTGTGGCTCAACCTCAATTATCAAATCATTGTGAGGAACAAAATCATTATTCACCTGAATCTCTATAGATTCTGTCACTTCTTGTTCCCGCCTGCCACATCCACCAAATATCAATGTGATAATACTCAGAAATATTATCAACATATTTAGTTTATTTGTTCTTTGCATACTTATTTTCCCTTTGTAAATGCATATTTTTCGTAAACTCCAAATAACAAATACCTTGACATGCTCATAACCAACGTTATAATACAAAATGTTCTTGTCCTTGCCTTCATAGATTCATATGTTTTATATTTGTGACTTGTCATCTTCAGCAACACCATATATGCTGTTCTTTCAACATCAAAGTTCTTCAACTAAAGAGAATTCCCGTTTAGGCGCTATTACATTCACTTGATTTGCTGATGGATACAACTGTAATCTGACAGCAAGATTATACTCAAACTTCTCACGAATTCTGTCCACGCACTGTACAAGATATTCTCCGTATTTATCCAATCGTAACATTTCATGCTGTATTTGAATTTTTTCTACTATAATGATGATTAATTGTTGTCCATATAAACCCCACTACAACCTGTCCAGCTGATATTATAATCCCCGTGTACATACCGTTTCCCATCAACAAAAAACCTAAAATCATGGTAATACCATTGTTAACGAAGGAAGTACAGACATCCACGTAGGCTTTTGATTCATATCTTTTTTAGGCGGAATATTCTCAATTTTTTAAGATTCATCAAAAACATACGAATAGCACGAGGTGCAATATGAATACTATTTCAGCTTTATCTAGCTCAATTAAACCAAACGAACCTTACGATTACCATAATCAAAAAAAATTAAATCGCTATTTAATTCCAAATTAGCACACCTAATTCCATGAGATTCGCAAGATTGAAGTGTCTCGACAATCTGTAGAACAATCTGCACAAACAACTCAAAACGAATACTTGCCTACGAAGTTATATCGGCAATAAAGCCGGAATTCCCCCTTTATTAATAATATCCAACTCCATAGGGCTAATTTGTTCATTCTTTTCTATTTTATGTGTAATAACCAGTCTGTCTTTTTTTCTTTATTGAAGTACGTTTCATATAACTCCGTTTCTTTCTCCATACTAATATTGTTTTGATGTTGTAAAATTTATTTTTTTCCAACCTGTTTTCAACTGTATTTTTATTTAGTGTTTTTTCACATTTTCAATATATCATTCTGTTTTTCTTTTGTCAATTTTAAACATCATTATGATAATGAAACATCGCCATGATTACCATACTATAACTAGAAAAGGAGATTTATATTATGGTAGCTGACCGCATTAAACAATTACGTATTTCAAATAATATGACACAAACTGATCTGGCACGAAAATTGAATATTACTCGCAGCAGCGTGAATACATGGGAAATGGGAATCTCCACTCCGTCAACAACTTATATTGTTGAACTTTCCCAACTCTTTAAAGTATCTACAGATTATTTACTTGGACTTTCTAACAATATTACTCTCGATGTCTCCATGCTCCATGATCGAGAAATCCAAATGTTATATGAGTTAGTGCAATATTTCAAAGAACTGCATTCCAAACCCAACAAGTAAAAGAGTAATCCAACAAAAAACGCATCAGAATCTGAGTCTTTCACTCAGTTCCGATGCGTTTTCTTCATTTTTAATCATTCATTTTTATACATATCTTCTATGCCAACTAATCTTACATTTGCTTTCTCTGCAATATCATATAGTCCTTTCGTAAACCCACCTTTTGAGAAGATGTATTTGTCAAGTACTCAAAAAAGCGAGAATCCTTTGATTCCCGCCTTTTTCATCTTTCTCTTATTCTTCTGTATTTTCTACAATCGCAATTGCTAATTCATCCAATTGTTTTTGTTCTACTCTTGTTGGAGCTTCTGTCATGAGACATGAAGCGTCTTTTACTTTAGGGAATGCGATTACGTCACGGATACTGTCTTCTTTTGCCATAAGCATGACGAGACGGTCCAAACCGTATGCAAGTCCTGCATGTGGCGGAACACCATATTTGAATGCATTCAATAAGAAGCCGAATTGTTCCTGTGCCTGTTCTTTTGTGAATCCAAGTACTTCGAACATCTTGCTTTGAATTTCGTTATTAAAGATTCTGACACTGCCACCGCCAAGTTCTGTACCATTTAATACAATATCGTATGCTTTTGCACGTACTTTGCCTGGATCTGTGTCGATCAAGTGTAAGTCTTCTTCCATTGGCATTGTGAATGGATGGTGCATAGCCTGATAACGGTTCTGTTCATCGTTCCATTCTAATAATGGGAATTCTGTTACCCATACAAATTTGTAATCGCCTTTGTCTAAGATTTCTAATTGACGAGCGATTTCAAGACGTAAGTTACCAAGTACATCCCAAACTACTTTGTTCTTGTCTGCTGCAAATAATAATAAGTCGCCATTTTCTCCATCCATAGCTTTGATAAGAGCTGCCATCTGATCTTCTGTCATGAATTTAGCAAATGAAGATTTGATGCTGCCATCTGCCTGAATTGCAACGTAAGCAAGACCTTTTGCTCCAAAATCTTTTGCAAAATCAACAAGTTTGTCGATTTTCTTACGTGGCATAGCGCCCTGTCCTTTTGCGTTGATACCGCGAACGCTTCCGCCGTTTTCCAAAGCACCTTTGAATACTACGAATTCACAGTCTTTTACTGTTTCAGAAACATCTACTAATTCCATACCGAAACGGATATCTGGCTTATCTGAACCGAAACGATCCATTGCTTCCTGCCATGTCATTCTCTGGATTGGAAGTGGAACTTCTACGTCTAAGATTTCTTTGAATAATTTAGCAAGTAATCTTTCGTTTACATCAATTACATCATCCACATCTACGAATGACAATTCCATATCGATCTGTGTGAATTCTGGCTGACGGTCTGCACGTAAATCTTCATCACGGAAACATTTTGCGATTTGAAAGTAACGGTCATAACCTGAGCACATAAGTAATTGTTTGAATAATTGTGGTGATTGTGGTAATGCATAGAAGCATCCCTGGTGTACACGGCTTGGTACTAAGTAATCTCTTGCACCTTCTGGTGTACTTCCTACTAAAATAGGTGTTTCGATTTCTAAGAATCCTTCGTCAGCTAAGAATTGACGAGTAAGTGTTGCTGCTTTACTTCTCATCATTAAGTTTCTCTGTAAGTCAGGTCTTCTTAAATCTAAGTAACGATATTTCAATCTTAATTCTTCTTTTGTCTTGCTGTTTTCTTCGATTGGGAATGGTGGTGTCTCAGATTCTGATAACACACGAAGTTCTTTTACACGAACTTCGATTTCACCTGTTGCAAGATTTTCGTTCACTGCACCAGAACGTGCTTCTACTGTACCAACTGCTGCGATTACGAATTCACTTCTAAGTCTTCCAGCTTTTTCAAAATCTGCTTCGCTTACGCTGCCATTTTCGAAAATCAACTGTAAGATTCCTGAACGGTCACGTAAATCAACAAACACGATACCGCCTTTGTTACGGTTCTTTTGAACCCAGCCCATGACTGTGACTGTTTCACCAATGTTTGCACTGCTAAGTTCTGCACATCTGTGGCTTCTTTTTAAGCCTTTCATTGATTCTGCCATTGTTTTTTCCTCTTTCTTTATATTCATATCTATTCTTTTCTCTCTGCTCAGAGTTCAATTCTACATCTCTTCTGAACGATTACAAATTATCCGAATAGCATTCTTTAATCTCTGTATATCCTTCTGTGATCAACTGATCTTTCTGGAATTTTTTGTTTTTCTTCATATTTACGATAAGAACCTGTTTTCCAGCTTCGCGGTCTGCTTTTGCCATCTCAAGTACTTTTAAGATACCTTCTTTTGGAAGATTCTTTTCCAGTAAATATGCTTTCTTTTCTTTTTTATTGCCTGGCTCGTAACCATTTTCAAGAAGAAGCATCGCAATACGTTCAAATCCGATTGAGAAACCACATGCCGGTGTATCCTGTCCTGTGAACTTTCCAATCATCTTATCATAACGGCCACCGCCTGCTACAGAGCCACCGAATTCATCCATGCGAATTTCAAAAATCGTTCCTGTATAATAAGATTGTCCTCTTACAAGTGTTGGATCAAATTCCACCTTGAATTCTGTCTCTTTTGCTGCTTCTACACTAGAAATGATCATCTCCATACCGTCAGCAATCTTTTCATCTAAGAATCCTGCTAATTTTTCTTTACAGAAACGGATACCTTCAACATCGCCGCTGATCTGATCAAATAATCCAAGATATGTGTCAATATTTTCCTGTGTATATCCACCAAGTTCGTTTAACTCTTTTGCAACACCTTCTGCACCAATCTTATCCATCTTGTCTAAGATGATGAATACTTCATCGTAATCTTCTGCACGGAATCCGCTGTATGCGGCCATTGCTTTTAAGATATTTCTGTCATTGATACAAACTGTGAAATTGTTGAATCCTAATTTACCAAGCATTGCTGTTGTTGCAAGAATGAGTTCAATTTCTGCAAGGTTACTTGGTTCGCCAAGGATATCGATATCACATTGTACGAACTGACGGAAACGTCCTCTCTGTGGACGGTCTGCACGCCATACATTTCCAATCTGCATTGCTTTGAATGGAGAAGGAAGCTCGTTTGCGTGGTTCGCATAATATCTTGCAAGCGGCACTGTAAGGTCATAACGAAGACCTCCATCCACCAGATCACTTTCTGTCTGAGCTGTCTCTATTTTTAATTTTTCTCCACGTTTTAAAATCTTGAAAATCAACTTTTCATTATCTCCGCCCTGCTTGCTGCAAAGGTTTTCGATATGTTCTACACAAGGAGTCTCCATCGATGTAAATCCGTAGGTTTTGTAAGTATCTTTGATCATCTGAATGACATAGTCTCTGATTTCCATTTCTTTTGGGAGCATGTCCTTCATACCTGTAACCGGCTTTTTCTTTAATGCCATAACCATTCTCCTTTTCGTTTTATCATTTCATCTATTCTTTCGATGTATTGTTCTACATCTTTTACATTCTCCGTACGGGCAATGTTCTTTTTATTTCCCGTCTTCGGATCAATAAATGCCTTATCTTCCGGAAGCACAATCTTGGTAGAAGCCCCTGCCCCTACTGCTACAATTGATTGTTTTTCCTCCATAATTAGTATATTGTATATTCCCGCTTTGTCAACCTTTGCATAACCAACATTTTCAAAATTCCCCGCAATATTCTTCTGTCTGTACAGATAATATGGGGCTAAATCCATGTCTCTTGCATACTCTTCTGCCAGTTCTATCATCTTAGAAAGAGTTGCTGCATTTTCTGCAAGGCTGTGTTCCTGCGGGTCATATTCACGCGTCATGCGGGAAGCTCGCTTCATAGCAAGCGCATGCACGGTCAGACTGTCCGGAGCCAGCTTTTTAATCTTCTCCAGCGTATCCTGCATATCTTCTGCCGTCTCTCCAGGAAGTCCTGCGATCAGATCCATATTGATATTGTCAAATCCCAGCTCTCTTGCCATTGCAAATACGCGCTCAATGTCTTCCACCGTATGCCAGCGTCCGATCGCATTCAATGTCTTTTGCTGCATCGTCTGTGGATTGATCGAGATTCTTCCTATATTATGTGCTTTCAGCACTTCCAGCTTTTCTCTTGTAATACTATCCGGTCTACCGGCTTCTACTGTAATCTCTTTCAAATCCGCAAAAGAAAAATGCGTTTCTAAATGAGTCAGCAGTCGGTCAAGCTGATCTGCTTCCAATGTAGTCGGTGTACCTCCACCGATATATACTGTGTTTAACTTCTTTTCCTTTGATACTTCGCTGATAAATGTCAGTTCCTTGCAGACTGCCTCAAGGTACTCATCCACTTTCTTTTTCCACAAACCGATTGGATAAGAAGAAAAGGAACAATACGAGCAAATAGTCGGACAAAATGGAATCCCAATGTATAAACTATAACCATCTTTATAATCCAACTGCTCCAACAGTGATTTTTCCTTCTTCGCAACTTCCAATCCGATTTCTGCTTTTTTATCTGTCACTCGGTAATTCCTCTTCATCCACTGAATCACTTCTTCATCTGACATACCCGATTCAAGCAATGTCATCATAAGTTTCGTAGGACGTACTCCTGTGAGAATGCCCCATGCAAGTTCTCTCTGCATGATCTGGCATAGCCAGTCATATAACTTCAAATTCACATAACGTTTTTTCAGTTTGCGTTCTTCAATGTCTTTCACTTCGTGATCTGCTATCTCAAAGCTCTCTGATTCTTCTTTTTGAATCGTAATCCGAACCGCCTGTTTTGATTCTGTATCGACTTTTTGCTCATACACTTCATCCGGACAGAATGCCTTTAAAATATGGTACATATCGTACGCATACATTTCATTATTTACTACGATCTGAATCATGTTACACCTTTTCCTAAACTCAATTTGGGACGTAGCAAATATACTACGTCCCGCCTAAAACATCTCTAAATCCTATCTGACAAATGGGTTATAAACTTTTTCATCACCAATGCATGTAAGTTTATCGTGTCCTGGATATACCATAACACTGTCTGGAAGGCAGAACAGTTTTTCTTTGATAGAATTCACCAGTGTCTGACCATCTCCTGTTGGAAAATCGCTTCTTCCAACACTCTGTGCGAATAAGGTATCTCCGCTGATCAGCACTTCTTCTGCTTCCTCATAATAACAGCATCCTCCGCTTGTATGTCCCGGTGTGTGAATAACCTTGAATCGGAAGCCTGCTATTTCCAGCACTTCTCCGTCTTTCAAGCATCTCACATCTTCATAAGCATACTGTTTTCCAAACATATAGGATAGATTTTGTCTTGGGTCCGCAAGTATCTCTTTTTCCTTTTCATGAAGATATACAGGAATATGGAAATGTTTCACCCATCCATCAATTCCCATCACATGATCAAAATGGCCATGTGTCAGCAAAATTGCTTTTGGAACATAATCGTGTGACTGTACATGACTGATCAGATAATCAGGACATGTAGCCGGATCCACGATCACCACTTCTTTTGTCTCTTCATTGATAATCAAATAACTGTTTGTTGCGAGCGATCCCAACACAAATCTTTCGATTTTCATTTTATTTTCCCCTTTGATTACTATATATTCATTAGCCTGCCGTACGCTCAATATCGATTACACTTTGAATCTGGTGAAGCTTTTCAACTACGCGTTTTAATTGGTCGCGTCCTGTAACGACAAATCCAAGTTCCATAGTTGCTATACCTTGTTTGCTGATATGTGTGTTGAGCGAATTAATATCAATCTTAAATTCTGTAAATACTTTTGACACTTCCATCAATAATCCCTGACGGTTATGTGCAAACAACTTAATACCTGCCTGATATTGTCCACGTTCCTCAGTAAGGCTTGCTTCCCATTCTGCATCAATCAAACGAATACGTTCTGCCTCTGAAAGATTGATAATATTGACACAGTCGGTTCTATGGATCGACATTCCTCGACCGCGTGTAACGAATCCAACAATCTCGTCTCCCGGAACCGGATTGCAGCATCTTGAAAAACGAACTGCCATATCATCAATCCCTTTTACCACAATGCCGCTCTTAGATTTTGCTACGTGTGCTCTGTTCTTTGTTGCTTCGTTCACACGTTCTATGATCTTCTCATCCGTAAGAACTTCTTTGTGGTCTTTTGTATACTCTTCTACAAGTCGGTTAATGACCTGACCTTCTTTTAATCCGCCATGACCAACACTTGCAAGAACTGCATCCCAATCTCTGAAACCATATTTCGTCTGCACGATCTGCATATATTTTGGCTTTGTCAAATCGCTGAGAATCAGTGATTTTGCCTTACAATATGCATTCAGCATTTCTTTTCCACGGATAATATTTTCTTCTTTTAATTCTTTCTTGAACCATTGATTGATCTTATTGCGCGCCTGTGTACTCTTAACGATATTGAGCCAGTCACGACTTGGTCCTCTTGAGTTCTGTGAAGTCAGGATCTCAATACGGTCCCCATTCTGAATCTTATAATCAATGTTTACTAATTTGCCATTTACACGGGCTCCAACCATCTTATTGCCGACTGCACTGTGAATTGCATATGCAAAATCGACTGGTGTAGAACCGTTTGGAAGGCTCTTTACATCTCCATTTGGAGTAAAACAATATACATCTTCTGCAAATAAATCCAGACCGCCTTTTAAAAGGCTTAAAAATTCACGGTTATCTGTATCCTGCTGCCACTCAAGAATCTGTCTGAGCCAAGTCAGTTTTTCTTCTGCCTGATCCGCAACACTCTTCTTGCTGTCTCCTGTTTCTTTATATTTCCAGTGAGCTGCAATACCATACTCTGCAGTCTTATGCATCTCAGCAGTACGGATCTGAATCTCAAAAGGCTGTCCTACTGAACTCATAAGTGTAGTATGAAGTGACTGGTACATATTTGGCTTTGGCATCGCAATATAATCTTTGAAACGACCAGGAACCGGTGTATACATCTCATGAATCACACCAAGTGCTGCATAACAGTCTCTCACAGAATCTACAATGATACGCACTGCAAACAAGTCATAAATCTGATCAACCGTCTTATCTTGATTTACCATCTTCTTATAAATACTGAAGAAATGCTTTACTCTGCCCTTAATCTCTGCTTTGATATTGGCATTTGCCATATGTTCGGATACTTCATCCACGATATGTGAAACGAACTCTTCACGTTCGGTCTTTCTGTCGTTAATCTGTTTGACCAGATCAAAGAATACCTCCGGCTGTGTATATTTCAGAGCGAGGTCATCCAGCTCTGTCTTAATCTTAGAAATACCAAGACGTCCTGCGATCGGTGCATAAATATCCAATGTCTCTCTCGCTTTTTCAACCTGCTTCTCTGGACGCATGAATTCAAGCGTTCTCATATTATGAAGACGGTCAGCAAGCTTGATCAAAATAACACGGATATCTTTTGCCATCGCCAAAAACATCTTTCTAAGATTTTCTGCCTGTACTTCCAATTTATCTGCCGAATAGGACAACTGTCCTAATTTCGTAACCCCATCTACCAAAAGTGCAACTTCTGCACCAAATATATCGGTAATCTCTTCTTCTGTCATAACAGTATCTTCTACAACATCATGTAAAATACCTGCCACAATTGTTTCCTTATCCAATTCAAGCTCCGCGAGGATAATTCCTACCCATAGCGGATGAATAATATAGGCTTCTCCTGACTTGCGGAATTGTCCTTCGTGTGCGTGATAAGCAATATCAAATGCTTTCTCAATCATAGAGATATCGGCAGAAGGATGGTACTTACGAACGCGCGTGATTAACATCTTATACAGTTTTTTAGGATCCTGATAATCTTCAGGATTCATCACCGCATGACCATCTACGATTTCAAGTCCTGTATACGGTTTTTCTAAGCTACTCTCATAAGCCATTGTTTTGCCCCCTCTATGTGTCTATTTACCCGGATATGCAATCACTGTGTCTACATCGTATCCTTCTAATTTCTTTCTTCCTTCTAATCCTTGTAATTCCATTAAAAAAACTGTTTTTACCACAACACCGCCTAATGATTCAACCATTTTAATAATTGCTTCAATTGTGCCGCCTGTTGCCATCAAATCATCTATAATAACCACTCTCTGTCCAGGTTTAATCGAATCCTTGTGCATTTCAATCACTGCACTGCCATATTCTAAATCGTATTCCATTGAAATTGTCTCACATGGCAGTTTCCCTTTTTTACGAACTGGGATAAATGATTTGTGCAGATTGTATGCGATTGGTACACCGAAAATAAATCCTCTTGATTCTGGACCAACTACAACATCAAAATCCAATCCTTCCAACTTTTCCTGCATCAGATCAATTGCAAGATGTAATCCATCTGCATCCTCTAAAATACTGGTCACATCTCTAAAAATAATACCTGGTTCTGGAAAATCTACTATGCTTCTTACATATTCTTCAATCGGTTTTATCATATACGTCTCTCCTAATTTTAAATGATATTCTAGTATAGCATTTTTTATTTGATTTTTCAATTTGAATTATTGATAATTCTGAACAACAATTTGTACTGTTTTTCTTCCCATATACTCACTAATAGATGGATAATAAGTAAAGGAAAGCTGCATTCCACTTCGATATCCCTGAAGCATGCGTTTCACAAGCGCATCTCCATATTTCATTTTCAGATATTCCAAAAACTTTTCTACATCTCCAAAATACATTGCTTCCAGAACTGCCCCCGGCTCATCTTTCACCTGCATCTTCAGCACATTTCGGTTCTTGCCTAATATTGTAGCATTTAAAATCTCAATATTTTTTTCAACAAAAACCGGTTTGGCATTGCCTTTGCCAAATGGTTCCAAAAGGTCCAGTTCTCGGATCAGGGATTCATTTACATAACGAAGCGGCATCTGCATGTCGATAGAAACTTTCGGAGTCAGATCGTCCTGTGTCAGATTACTGTTTTCATTTAATGCATTTCGAAAGATTTCTATATTCTCTTCTTCCAGTGATAACCCTGCTGCCAGCTTATGTCCTCCAAACTTTGTTAATAAGTATTTACATTTATTCAGTTCTTCAAACATATGATATGCTTCAATCGAACGCCCAGAACCCTTGACTCCTTCTTCTGCCTTTGTCAGAATAAATGTCGGTTTATAGTAGCGCTCACGGATTCTGCCAGCTACAATTCCTGCCAGACTTTCATGACACTCCGGCAAATACACTACAAGTACTTTGTCCTCTTTCAGTCTTGATTCTTCAATCATCTCGATTGCCTCTTCTACTGCAATCGCCGTCATATCTTTTCGGTTATCATTCAGTGCCTTCAAATCTCCTGCCAGGATATCTGCTTCTTTCTTCGTCTTCGCACACAAAAGTTCCAATGCTCTCTTCGCTGTGTCCAGACGTCCACTTGCGTTCAGGCACGGTCCGATCACAAATCCGATATGATATGCGGATAAACGATCCACATCCACGCCTGTACATTCGATCAGGGCTTTCAAGCCGAGATTTCTGGTCCTTTTCAACATTTCAAGCCCCTGCTTCACAAAAATGCGGTTCTCATCCACCAGATCCATCACATCACCGACCGTAGCGATCGCAACATTTTCCATCAGATAATCCACATCTTCTATATCTTTCCCCGCCGCATTAAACAAAGCCTCCACCAGTTTGTATGCCACTGCCGCACCGCAAAGACCTTTGAATGGATATTCACAGTCCTCTCTTTTCGGATCGATCACTGCATCCGCCGGCGGCAGAAGATAGTTCTTTTGCTCCTCGTTTTCTTCATAAGGCACTTCATGATGATCTGTCACAACGATCGTCATGCCCAGGCGTTTTCCATATGCAATCTCATTTCTGGCTGCAATCCCATTATCACAGGTAATGATCGTATCCACTTCTTCGTCAAATGCACGATCGATCAGGTTCTTATTCAATCCATAACCATCTTTCATTCGATCTGGGATATCACTATCCACCGTTCCTCCAAGTGTACGAATCCCTTCTAATAAGATGTAGGTCGCGTTGATGCCATCGATATCATAATCTCCGATCACGCGGATTTTTTTATCCTCCCGAATCTTCTCCAGAAGAATATCCACCGCCTTGTCCCATTATCACAGGTAATGATCGTATCCACTTCTTCGTCAAATGCACGATCGATCAGGTTCTTATTCAATCCATAACCATCTTTCATTCGATCTGGGATATCACTATCCACCGTTCCTCCAAGTGTACGAATCCCTTCTAATAAGATGTAGGTCGCGTTGATGCCATCGATATCATAATCTCCGATCACGCGGATTTTTTTATCCTCCCGAATCTTCTCCAGAAGAATATCCACCGCCTTGTCCATATCTTTCATAAGCATCCCATCATACAGATCTGCAATCGTACCATGGAGGTACATTTGGATATTTTCATCCCCTACTACATCTCTGTTTCGAATCAAACGCGCCAATACTGGATGTATTTTAAATTTTTCTGCAATTTCCTGAAAAGGGGCTCCTTTTCGCATTACAAACCATTTTTCCATATGTACTCCTAAAAAAGGACGGAAAAAGTCTGGTCACTTCTCCGTCCCCTTACATTATTTTTTATATTTTCATCCCGAATTTATACTCACCTAAAACTTATTTTGAATTATATCACACACAAAGATGTTTTTAAAGTCTTTTATGCGAGCATCCCGCCAAGCATTCCTCCACCGGCGCACAACAACAAAGTAGTCATCACATTTGTTCCATTTCCATCAAAACTTCGGTAAACGCCAAAGGAAATCAAAAATAACAGAACAAAGTACAACACACCCATAATCAATCCCCACAAAAATTTCTTTACTCTCTTTAGTTTTCCCAGTATGAAACCACCTACAAATGTAGATAAAACATATATGACAATGATTCCTGCTGTCACTTTTTGCTCGTCCCAATCAAATTTGTATAGCAAAAATGTCAAAACAAAAAGTAAAATACCGGTAACAATATAAGATGCCAGAAGCGCTTTTATAATCGAAACAATCTGGCTTCCTTTCGCAATCGTTTCTCTCATGCTCTTCCCTCCTTTTCTATCACAATCTATGATTAGAAAAAGAGTTTTATGTCCTATTGCTCCATTTGGCGTCCTAAAAAGTTTGCGGCACAAAGCGCCAGTTTTTGTTCTGTCTCACCCATTTTCTTCTTGTCGTTTTTTTCAAGAAGGGCTACAGAACCGAGCACATCGCCCTCGCAGATGATCGGGCAGATCACTTGACTTGCATACTCTTCTACATTTTCCTCTGTGAGCGGAACAAATTTTTTATCTCCCATGCTGGCCAGTATCTGTTCTCTTCCATTTAAAACACTTTCCAGTCGCTTGCTTATAAATTTGTCCTGTAATTCCTTTTTACCATAGCCTGCTGCCGCAACGATCTGATCATGATCTGTGATGCAGACTGTGCACCCTAAAGTGGTCGCCAGACTTTCGGCATATTCTTTTGCAAATATTGATAATTCACCAATTGGTGAATATTTTTTTAGGATAATTTCTCCCTGTCTGTCCGTGAAAATTTCAAGTGGATCCCCTTCACGAATACGTAGAGTTCTGCGGATTTCCTTTGGAACTACGACTCTTCCGAGATCGTCTATTCTTCTTACAATTCCTGTTGCTTTCATATTATTTTCTCCTTATACATGGTTTTATCCTGCTATTAGTATCACTCATTTTTTGGAAATTATGAGTTGTTTTATTTTTTTCAGTCAAGTCTTTGTGTTTTCCTTCCATTTGTAATATAATAGATAAATATAACACTTCATCACTTTAACGTGGAGAAATATTGCCTTTTTATGCATACTATGCTATAGTAGTTCTGTATGTATGTGAGGATTTTTATGAAATTCTTGATTATAATATCAGATTGGAGATGCCAAAGTATGATAGTAAAATGGAAAATCAACTTTCCGTCAAACGACGGATTTGAAGAAAGACGTGCATATGTTTATTTACCAAAATCGTATGAAAAAAATCCAAACAAACGTTATCCTGTCTTATACATGTTCGACGGACACAACGTATTCTATGACTCTCATGCCACTTATGGCAAGAGCTGGGGTATGAAGCGTTTCATGGATCGTTCAAAAACCGAGATGATTATTGCTGCTGTAGAATGCAACCATAATCCTGCAAATGGACGTTTGATCGAATATTCACCATACGATTTTTGTGACAGCCATTTCGGCGATATTGAAGGACACGGCAAAGACACGATGGATTGGTTCATTCATGTATTTAAAAAGGGAATCGACGAACATTTCCGAACACTCCCTGGTCGCAACCACACATATATAGCCGGAAGTTCTATGGGTGGGCTTATGAGTCTTTATGCACTCATTGCATATAATGATTATTTTTCAGGTGCTGCTGCACTTTCTCCTTCCATCTGGACAAACTCTGCAGAGATTGAAAACCTAATCAAAAGCACAAAGCTGCATCCAAACACAAGACTGTACATGGATTATGGCTCTAATGAATTTAAGAACCACCGTGGTATGGAAAGACTTTTTCACAAAGTCGCTGCTCTTCTTGCAAAGAAGCGCATTTTTTTGACCAGCAGAATCGTTCCTTACGGCGATCACTGCGAGGCATGTTGGGAGAAACAAATCCCTATATTCATGGATATTCTTCTTTATGAAGGATACCGTTAATTTTAGTTATCTATCAGGAATGATACACAGGAGGGTTATATTTTATAATGCAAACACAATATTTTAAATTTTATAGTCCGGCTTTAGGAAGAGATATGGAATGTAAGGTTTACGGTCACGCTGGAAGACCAGTACTTTTTATTCCTTGTCAAGACGGACACTTTTATGATTTTGAAAACTTTAAGATGACTGACGTTTGGTCACCATGGATCGAATCAGGCCAGGTTATGGTATTTTCTATCGATACAATCGATGCTGAGACATGGTCTGACACATGGGGCAATGCTGAATGGCGTATTAACCGTTACGAACAATGGATCAACTACATCACTCAGGAAATGGTTCCATTTATGAGAAATATGGCAAATGAAAGAAACGGCTGGACAGGATACCCTGGTATTCTGGTATTTGGTGCAAGTCTTGGTGCAACACACGCAGCAAACCTCTACTTCCGCTATCCAGACTTATTTGACCGTTTGCTCGCACTTAGTGGTATCTATACAGCAGAATATGGATTTGGTACATTCATGAACAATAAAGTTTATGAAAATTCACCAGTTCATTATCTTGCAAACATGCCTGGTGATCATCCATATATCGCAAGATACAACCAGAATAAAGCTGTGATCTGTGTAGGACAAGGTGCATGGGAAATTCCAGACACAACAAGACAGATGGATGCCATTTGTAAGGGTAAAGGAATCAATGTATGGTTTGATTACTGGGGATATGATTGTGCCCACGACTGGGATTGGTGGTACAAACAAGTTCCATACTTTATTCCATGGCTTTTAGACCAAAGATAATTTTTCTAATGTTATATCTGACAGTGAATTTGCTGCCATTTATATAGAAGCAACCAAAACAATTTTAAAATTTGACCCAAAAAAGAGAGGAAGAGTCACATGAAAAACTTTATTTTTATCTCACCAAACTTCCCTACTAACTATTGGATGTTCTGCCGTGAATTAAAAAATAACGGTATGAATGTATTGGGAATTGGCGATCAACCTTACGACGAATTGAATCCAGACCTGAAGAACAGCCTTAATGAATATTACAAAGTAAGCAGCCTTGAAAACTATGATGAAGTATATCGCGCAGTTGCTTTCTTTATTTTCAAACACGGTCGCATCGACTGGTTAGAATCAAACAATGAATACTGGTTAGAAAGAGATGCACAATTACGTACAGAATTCCACATCACAAGTGGATTCCAGGCTTCTGATATGCCACGTATCAAATACAAATCAAAAATGAAAGAATTTTATCAAAAAGCAGGCATCGCAGTTGCACGCTACCACTTAGTAGACAACTATGAAAACTGTCTTGCTTTCGCAAGAGAAGTTGGATACCCAATCGTTGCAAAACCAGACAACGGTGTTGGTGCTTCTCACACATTCAAAATTAAAAACGATGAAGATTTAGGTAACTTCTTTGCACAAAAATGGGATGATACATTATACATCATGGAAGAATTTATCAATGCTGAAATCAACTCATATGATGCAATCATCGATTCAAACGGAGAACCAATCTTTGAAACAGGTAATGTTACACCATTTTCATTGATGGATGTTGTAAACGAAGGACAGAGTTCAATCTACTACATCGTAAAAGACCTTCCAGAAGATACAAGACAGGCTGGTCGTGCTACAGTTAAGAGCTTCGGTGTTAAGAGCCGTTTCGTTCACTTCGAATTCTTCCGTCTTCTTGAAGACCAGCCAATCGGCAAGAAAGGTCAGGTAGTTGCATTAGAAGTTAACATGCGTCCATGTGGTGGTTTCACACCAGATATGATCAACTTTGGTCACAGCACAAACGTATACAAAATCTGGGCTGATATGATCGCATTTGATAGATCTACAGTAGCAATCGGTGAAGAAACATTCTGTGCTTTCGCAGGTCTTCGCGATTACAAGAACTACGTTATGAAACACGATGATATCATGGCGAAATACGGTCACTGCATGAGAATGGTAACACGTATTCCAGATGCACTTTCAGGTGCTATGGGTAACCAAATGTACGTTGCAACATTCCCAACAGAAGAAGGCATGAACGAATTCTACAGAGATTTATTAGCTGAATATTAGAATTTACATAAAAGAAAGCTCTGCGCATCGGCGCAAAGCTTTCTTTTTTATTTCAATCAAAATTCATTTTTTAGACTTCTCTGGAACAATCTTCCAAATTCATCTCTTACATCTTTTTCTTCATATAATACTTCATACACAGCTTCGCAGATTGGAAGTTCCACACCATAGCTTTTTCCGAGATTGCGAAGTGCTTTTACTGTATAATATCCTTCTGCCAGTTTTTTGTAACCGGTCTTCATGACAATACTTTCTCCAAACGCTCTGTTCTGACTATGTTTTGAGAATAATGTCGCTTCATAATCACCCAGATGACAAAGTCCATAGGCTGAACTTTCTTCGCCTCCCATTGCGACAATGAGTCTGGCAATTTCCCTTGTTCCTCTCGCCATCAGAGCACCTTTTAACGAAGACATATCGAGTCCATCCAGAACTCCCGCTGCAATCCCGATTACGTTTTTCGCCGCACCGCCAATTTCATTTCCAATCATATCGGTTCCATAATAAAAACGAATCAGATCACTTGAAAAACTGCGAACTAAATCATCTTTTACTAATTCGTCGGTACTGTCAATTACCATACAGTTTGGAACCCCACGGCAGAATTCCTGCACATGACCTGGTCCAAGCCACACTGCCACTTTATTACTGTAGTCAAGCGTATCACTCATAATCTGACTCAGACGTCTTCCAGATTCAATCTCAATCCCCTTCATACAGAGAACAAAAGTCTTTTCTTTAATTCCAAGCTCAGCCAATTGTGCAGCAACCTGATGCAATGTCTGTGAGCTAATCGAAATAACAATAATGTCTGCCTCCATGCAGCCTTCAAACTCTGTTGTTAGTCGAACTGATTCTGGCATTGTCAGATATTCATTCGTTCTGGTCTCCATGAATTTCTGCATATTTGCAGAACTCTTTCTTCCATAAAGGCTTACCTCATGCCCGATACGGTCTAAGTACCATGCAATAAAGCTTCCCCATCTTCCGCATCCTATTACAAAGATTTTTTTATTCTTATCACCTTTTCCTGGAAAAACAATTTCTTTCTGATATTTAATCTTTGAAATATCTCCTTCCAAGATATCATTAATCGTAACTCCATATAGTTCTGATAGTTTCAAAAGTACTTCTATTGTTGGAATTGATGCACCTGTCTCCCATTTTGACACTGCTTGTCTTGATACAGATAAATGATTCGCCAAATCATCCTGTGTAATTTTATAGTATTTTCGTAATTCAGATAAATATTGTCCTATTTTCACACTGTCCATCTTAAATCATCACCTCAATCACCATTGTATACTGTTTTCCAAAAAATATCCAGCAATCTTGACTCGCAATCTTCCTTCATTTCGCAACCAGGAGTTTCATTTTTAATATTTGTCCATTGAAATGCTGCCTGTCAAGTATTTTTATATTGAATCTGACACTTTATTGTGCTAAAATATACGCATTATCGAGACAGGGGGATACATTTACATGAGTCTTAAATTTCCAATTGAGACATCTGCAAGACATGTTCATATCTGCGAAGCAGATTTTAAAATATTATTTGGTGAAGATGCAAAGTTAAACTATGTACACGAACTCAGCCAGCCGGGGCAGTATCTCTGCAAAGAGCGTGTGACAATAGTTGGACCAAGAGGAAGATTTGAAAACGTTGCGATTCTTGGACCATTTAGACCGGAGACTCAGATTGAGTTATCTATGACTGACACTCGTAAGATTGGTGTACAGGGTGTTATCCGTCAATCAGGTTTCACGGACAGCACTCCCGGCTGCCAGTTGATTGGACCTAACGGTTCGATTGAACTGGAAAAGGGTGTTATCGTTGCCAAACGACACATACATATGACACCTGTTGATGCAAGCCGTGCCCGCGTAAAAGACAATGATGAAGTATTTGTCATTACCAAAAGTTATGAACGCGGTCTCATCTTTGCTGATGTAGTTGTCCGTGTAAGTCCCAAATTTAAAACCGCAATGCACGTCGATACAGACGAAGCCAATGCTTTTGCAGGTGATGAAGCTCCAACTGGAGTTATTCTCAAATTATTTGATGGACAGACTTACAGCCTGGAACAATGGGCTGATGAAGTAGCATCGGGTATTAACCGATAAACAATGATATAAGATATTTTAGGAGGTATTTAAATTATGAGTATGACAGATGCAGTAAGAAAAGCTATGGTAGATGCTATGAAAGCGAAAGATAAAGACAGAAAAGATACACTTTCTATGTTATTAGCAGCTATGAAGAATAAAGCAATCGATAAGAGAGCTGACCTTACAGAAGAAGAAGAAGTTCAGGTTGTTTTGAAAGAAATCAAACAAACAAAAGAGTCTTTAGAGTTGACACCAGCAGACCGTGAAGACTTAATCGCAGATTATAAGAAACGTCTTGCAGTATTAGAAGAATTTGCTCCAAAGATGATGGATGCAGACGAAATCAAGACAATCGTTACCGGCGTACTTGCTGACCTTGGTATCGATGCTCCAACAGGCAAAGACAAAGGCCGTATCATGAAAGAACTTATGCCAAAAGTAAAAGGCAAAGCAGACGGCAAATTAGTAAACCAAATCGTAAGCTCATTTATGGCTTAATATGACAAGAAGCGAATGCAAATGCATCCGCTTCTTTTTTGATTAGCTATTCTGGTATCGAAACCATACCGTCTTTGATAAAGATAATCCGATCTGCATAGTCGGCCATCTGTCTGTCGTGCGTTACCATGATAATGGTCTGATTATAAAGTCTTGCCGCCTTACTCATCAACATTACCACTTCTTCTGCATTTTCTGCATCCAGATTTCCCGTAGGCTCATCTGCTAAAATAACCGCCGGAGATACCGCCAGTGCCCTTGCGATCGACACTCTTTGCTGTTCTCCACCTGACATTTCTGAAGGAAATTTATCTACACAATATGAAATGCCAAGTGTCTTCATCAATTCCATGATTTCTTCTTTATCTTCTTTTCGGCCGTCCAGATGAATCGGCATTACAATATTCTCATATGCAGTAAATTCTGGGAACAGGCTGTAATCCTGATAAACAAATCCTATCTTCTGTCTTCGAATCTGAGAAAGTTTTCTGTCTGACAAATTCAGTACATTTTCTCCATCCAGCTCAATCTCTCCACAATCTGGTCTTTCTAAGGTTCCAAGCAGTTTCAAGAGGGTACTTTTGCCTGAACCGCTTTTTCCGGTCACTGCAACAAATTCACCTCGCTCAAATTCAAGTGAGCATGTCTTTAACGCTTTTACCTTTACATCTCCCGTTCCATATGTTTTTGCAATATCTGTTACTTTTAATACTGTTGTCATGATACCTTTCCCTCCTTTATCGACTTTCTTGCTGACCAAGATACAATTCCAATTGCTGCAAGCATTGCACCCACCAGAATGACCGCTATTATAAGAAAACATTTGAATTCTCTATTCTCATAGATATACTCCATGATCACCCAGAAAAAGGAAGTTGTATATTTCTTGATAAATGTAGAATCTACGCTGACACTGCCCGATATCTGAATTTCCTGTGCTTGCAATACCCATCCAAACATAAAATATCCTACCGGAATACCTGTCAATATCCATAAAGCTTCTCTGATTCCCTGTTTTATAATCATCTGCTGGAAGAAAGAATCACTCATACCAAGACGCTTTAACATTCTGTATTTTCTTGCTCTTTCATAATTTTTCATTTGATTCAGATTCATCATCAAAATCAGATATACGGATAGAACTACGACAAACATTGTTCCATATACACAGCAGTAACGAATAAATGTATTTTGCTCTGTTTGCTTTCTTTCCCAATCACTTCGATAGGAAAAACCGTATTTTTCCATAAATTCCGCTACTTTTTTCATTGTCGAGTTATAGGATGCATTTCTGTCAAACGTAATATCTACTTTATTATATTTAATTTCGGATTGCCCTGCCTCCTTAGCGAGCTTCTCTGCAAATTCAAATGTTGCAAATAACATATATTCGCCAAAGGTACTTCCTTCTTTATTGAAGGCTTCATCATATTCCTCTCGGGTCATGTGAACTACTGCAGCTTCTACTTCATAATCGCATACAGAATGAAACGCTTTTACTCTCACCATATCTCCTGCATTCAAAGTTTTTTCTTCATAAATCAGCGTTTCAAATTCGGTATAAGTATCATCTGTAAATACATCTTCTGTTCTCTCTGTAACAATGACAAAAATCTGTTCTCCACGTTGAAGTGCATCTGCTTTTACACCTGCTTCTTCAAAACATGTTCCATATTTTTCATACAATGTCTCATATTCTTCAAAAACCATCTTCATATTGCATGCACGATTCACAACCATTTCGAGATCTTCTTCCGCTACACCCTGTTCTTTTTTCATCTTCGTATATAACTGGATAATCTCACTGTTTTCTTTTCCATCCCATTCCAGATAATGATCTCCCGTCTGCATGACTTTTTCAATGCTCTCGATCCCTTCCATTACCTCTAACTGGGTTTCCATATTTTCATCCAGTCCTGTATACATATCTTGATAAAATGTGCTTACTTCCATTTCAATGGACTCATTCTCTGGCGTAATCTCTGTATATGTATAGACCTCTTCCTCATACATCTCAGCACACACATCTGGTCTTGCTGCAAACATCTGATACCAGTCATATTGTTTATATATCATCAGTACACACAGCACCATAATTCCTGACACGATCATCGTAAGCAACGTCATCATAACGCCTTGCCCCTGACTTAGGATATTCTGACGTTTGATAAATGCCTTCGCCACATTCTTTTCTTTATTTGCCACTCTGCGCAGCTCCTCAATTTGTCCCTGTGTCACTTCGTGGATATTGTGACTGAGACGTTTCTCCCTGCTGCTGATACATGACGCTATGATCGCAACTAAAATGATTCCGAATACTGCTATGATCTGCATGATCAGATTCTGCCAATCCATCACAAAAATGTTTGGAATCTGCATCTTTTCTGAAATTTTCAGGCATACAGGAATCGCGATCAAGTATGGAAGCGCAATCCCCAATATCGCCCAAGGTATCGTACCATATCCACCTTCAATCAGAATCATCAACCAAATCTGTACCTTACTTGCACCTGTACTTCGAAGCTGATAGTACCACTTTCTTCTTTTGGTCACATAAGAAAGCATAAGATAACTGATCACAAGCACTGCAATTACTACAAGAATACGCTGTACATTCTGAAGCATATCATCTGATCCCCACAGGCGATTTTCATAAGCACCCTGATTGAAAACTGTGGTCTCAGCCGCATCTCCTTCCAGATATGGGGTTCTAAACTCCTTCATATCGATTCCTTCATATTTGCGATCAAGCTGATAGAAATGCGTCGTATATGCAATCCCTCCGTTTCCCAGCAAAGCCTCTTTTGTCACAAGACAAGATGGAAGCGGATAATTTCCTAAAGTAGTCCAGCCTGTTGCGAAGTCACGAAACGTACCGACAAGCGTAAATGTAGCTTCTTTCACTGCCTCACCTTCCAGCACCTGCATCGTGATTTCCTGTCCCAAATCAAAATTCAGATTCATACTCGCCAATGCTGATAAGGTCATTGCAATCTCATTCTCTTTTTCAGGAAGCCTTCCTTCATAAAACGATATATTTGCTATCTTCAAAAAATTATCATCCAGATATCCAAGACTTCCTGCCAGTGTATTTCCTTCCTCATCTACAATTGACATTCCGGTATAACAATCCCCTGTCAAAGAAAAATACGGATGACTCAATTCCTGATCCACACTGGCCAGTGCCCATTCGCCAAAACTCTTATAGTTTGTCTCGATTACATAACGATCCATGATATTTTGAAACAAACTGACAGAAGACATGAACAGAACTACGATCAGTGTTGCAATCTTCAGAAATCGGATCTCCTTCTTTCTCCTCTTCATACTAAGTAAAACTGTTTTAAAAAACATCATCACTGTTTCCCTCCCTTCATACAGACATTATAAAAAGGGAATCTTACAGTTTCGTGACAATCCCTATGAAAATGTGAGTTTTTCATTTTTTAACCCATAGGACGGAAGCAGAACGGAAAACACTGCTCCGCCATTCTCATGATTATACGCTTCAATTACACCAAAATGCTTTTTAATAACAAGCTCTGCCAAATTTAGTCCGATCCCTGTGTGTGCTTTTTTTGCCTGTTCCGGAATATAGAAACGGTCAAAAATATGTTCCAGATCTTCTGCTGCGATTCCTGGTCCATGATCTCGTATCTGAATAAATATATGTTCTTTCCTTTGAACCAGTTTTATCTGCACTGCATTTTTGCTTTTATCATGCTCCATACAATTTTTCAAAATATTAGAAAACGCTTCCTTCAGCCATTCATAATCTCCATAAAATACTTGTTCTGTTTCTCCCTCTGTCTCAAGCGCAAACCTGTTCCCTTCTGGATTCAACAGCATCATGCAGTCTTTGAATAATACTTCCATCTGAATCGCTTCTTTTTTCATAAAAAGTTTTCCCGCTTCCAGTCTGCCAATATCCAGAATCTTTTTCATCAAGAGTTCTATTTCTTTCAGGTACCGAAAACTTTGCTCTATATATTCTTTTTGCGCATCTTCTGTCACTTGTTCTGAAAGCAAATCCATAGAAATAGAAGCACAGGCCAGTGGTGTCTTAATTTGATGGGCAATATTTTCTATAAATCTCTGAGTATGCTCCTGGCTGTTTTTTAATTCTTTCTCCTTTGCAGATATGATTCCAAGCAATTTTGAAATCTCAAAAACAACTGCTTTATTACAGATACTGTATTTGGAAATTGTTAATTCCTTTCCTCGCTTTAATCCCTGCCTGATATCCGCCAGCATCTGTTCTTCCTCTTTCCCCCTTGGCTTGTCCATTGTCAAAAACAAACCAATGTTTCCTGCAGCAAGCAAAACCTGAAACAGGATCGCTGCAAAATGTAACTCCAATAATCCATTTTCCAGATAAAGATATTCTGCCCCTTTCCTTGTATATCCCATCTGGAGCAAGGCCTGTTTTCCTTTTTCTAATTCTGCTTCTGTCACTTCTTTTTCAAACATTTCTGCCATCAGACTTTTGCAAATTTCTGGTTCTTTTTCATACAGTTTTCCGATCAGAACTTGATTCCGACTTACAACCTGTTTCTGTGTAAGACCAAAAGAAGAAATCGAAATCAGAACCAACAGGATGATCCCCAGAAAAAATAATGCCTTTTTCACTCTTAAGCTCCGCATTCTCACATCTCCTATCTTGTTCTGTCATATGCAGGTTTGGTAAACCGATATCCAAATCCATGCACAGTCTCTATATATTCCGTACCCACTTTGCTGCGCAATCTGCTGATACTGACCGATAAGGTATTATCCTGCACATACTTTCCAGATACATCCCACAACTTTTCCAACAATATGTCTCGCTTTATGATCATCCCTGCGTGCTGCATTAATATCTGAAGAAGCTGGTACTCAATCGGTGTCAGACACAGATCGTTTTGATTCTTATAAGCACGCTGCTGCACCATATCCAGTACAATTTCGCCGCTTTGCAGCCGCTCCGTTTTCTCTTTCATTGATTTTCTTCGAAGATTGGCAGCTATCCTTGACAATAATTCAGCCGTTCGGAATGGTTTGGTGATATAATCATCTGCTCCCATATTTAACCCTTTTACAACCGAATCCTCCTCATCACATGCTGTCAGAAAAATCACAGGTGCAATGTCGTTTTTCCTGATCTGCTGACAGATTTCAAATCCTTCTCCATCTGGAAGCCACACATCGATAAGGTATAAATCAATCCCTTTTCCACCAGACACATATTGCATTGCCTCTTCTATGCAGGAAGCGGTATATACTTCATATCCATTTTTCGCAAGCAGCTCTTTCACGCTTTTTCTTAAGAATGGTTCATCTTCTACTATCAATATTTTTTCCATCATTGTCACCTTTTTGTAAGATTTCTAGTATATAGTATATGTTGAAAAAAAGAACCCTTGGATTTCAAGGGTTCTCATTGTTTTTATTCAGTTGTTGTATCTTCTGTTTTTAAAGAAACACCTACATTTTTTAAATCAATCTTTGCTAAAACCTTATCTTTAATTTCGATTTTTGTTGCTTCCTCCCAGGCATCATAGATTTCGTAATATCTTTCACTCTTACGTTCTTCAATGATATTTTCCTTTTCAGTAGCTGTTGCATCTTCATCAAATAAGCTTACAAGCTGTAATACATAGTAAGCTGAATCTGTTTCAAGTACCTCAGCGAATTCGCCTTCTCCTAATTCATTTGCAGCTTTCATGATATCTTCGCCAAGTGTTGTTGTCTCTTCATCAAATGTGAGAGAAGAAGCTGTTTTTTCATGTTCTTCCGCATATGCAGCTAAACTTCCGTTTGCTTTTGCATTTGTAAGGAACTCTTCTGCTTCTGCTTTTAATGCAGCAAGTTCATCTTCTGTCATATCAACAGATGCACCGCTATCGTCTGTTGTTGTCTTAGAGAATGTAATGTATTGTAACTTCTTCTGAGCAGCTTCTTCATCAGAAACAACTGTATCAACATCGGCTGTCATAGCTGTCTCCATCTTAGCTCCGATTGTCAAAAGTCTTAAAACTTCTGTTACAACTTCTTTGTCTGCTGAAACAATCTTCTGTACATCTTCTGTGTTTGCTGCAATAAATGCATCTGCTGCTTCTTCAATCTTTGCAAGCTCGTCTTCTGTAAGAGAAACATTGTATTCATCCATATGATCTTCTAAGATATATAAATGTTCGATTGCTTCTAAAGAGCTGTTTCTAACGCTTTCTTCATAAGTCAAATCTTCATCTACTTCTAACGACCACATGTCTTCTCCATAGTAACTCATGTAGTAAGTTTCAATTGCTGACTGTTGATATCTGATATAGAAGTTCACAACACCTAATGAAATCTCTGTATCACCTACTGTTGCTACTACTTCGTTGTTATCAATGCTTGCACTTGAACAACCAACAAGTGATGCCATTGCCATTACAACCGCAATTGTAAGTGCAGCGACTTTTTTTGTTAAACCTTTCATATTGGGCCTCCTTAGTATTTCCTAATTATCCATTATAACGATTTTTCTTTATTCAATCAACATTTTTATGTCATTTAACACACTTTTCACAAGTTCAAGAATATCGTCATCTTTTTCTTTTTTGTTTCTGGCTTTTTTCTGATAAGTAAAATATGGATTGGTATCCACTGTGAATTTTAAATCGCCTTTGTATTTCTGGATCAGAACCGGAATCTTATCCACCGCAACCTTTGCCTGTTCATACATCACGAACTTAATAATGTCGCCTTTCTGCTCCACTGCAACTACATACGCACTATGCGCCAAAGCCTTTAATAAAGCAATTCTAAGAAGCTGCTGTACTTTTTTCGGCACATCGCCAAATCGGTCGATCAGTTCTTCCAGCATATCATCCATCTCTTCTTCATTTTCAATGCTGGCAATACGTTTATAAATATCCAGTTTCTGATATTCATTTGGAATATAAAACGCCGGGATAAATGCATCCACATTCAGATCCACAGTAGTCGTATATGGTTCCACGGTAAGCTGCCCCTTCAGATGCTTCACTGCTTCATTTAACATCTTACAGTACAAGTCATATCCGACTGCTTCCATATGTCCATGCTGCTCAGCACCAAGAAGATTTCCTGCGCCTCGGATCTCCAGATCTCGCATGGCGATCTTAAATCCAGAACCCAGATCTGTAAACTCACGGATCGCTGAGAGTCTCTTTTCTGCCACTTCACGAAGCAGCTTGTCTCTTCGATACAATAAAAACGCATATGCCATTCGATTGGAACGCCCTACACGACCGCGAAGCTGATACATCTGAGAAAGTCCAAGCTGATCTGCATCATGTATGATCATCGTATTTGCATTTGGAATATCCAGTCCAGTCTCGATGATCGTTGTAGACACCAGAACATCAATCTCTCCATTGATAAAGTCCAGCATAATATTTTCCAGCTTGCGCTCACTCATCTGCCCATGTGCATAGGCAACATTTGCATCTGGAACCAATTTTTGAATTCTGGATGCGATCTCTTCAATGTCTTTTACTTTATTATAAACATAATATACCTGTCCATCGCGCGACAATTCTCGTTCGATCGCCTCACGCACCATCTCATCATTGTATTCCATGACATAAGTCTGGATTGGCATACGGTCTACCGGAGCCTCCTCCAACACACTCATATCACGGATTCCGATCAGACTCATGTGAAGTGTTCTTGGAATCGGAGTTGCCGTCAAAGTCAGTACATCTACGTTTTCTTTTAATTTTTTAATCTTTTCCTTGTGCTGAACGCCAAAGCGCTGTTCCTCGTCAATGATCAAAAGTCCAAGGTCTTTAAACTGCAGATCATCACTCAAAACACGATGAGTTCCGATCACGATATCCACCAGGCCACGCTTGGTATCTTCTACCGTTTTTTTCTGCTGCGCTGCTGTACGGAAACGGCACATCAGATCCACACGTACCGGGAATTCCTTCATACGCTGCATAAACGTATTATAATGCTGCTGCGCCAGAATCGTTGTCGGACAAAGGTATACTACCTGTTTATTCTCCTGCACGGCTTTAAATGCAGCTCGGATCGCAATCTCCGTCTTTCCATAACCAACATCACCACAAATGAGACGATCCATGATTTTGGTACTTTCCATATCTTTCTTGGTCTCTTCGATTGCATGGAGCTGATCATCTGTCTCTTCAAACGGAAACATTTCTTCGAACTCTCTCTGCCATACCGTATCCGGTCCATACACAAAGCCCTGCTGCTCTTGTCTTGCGGCATAGAGCGCTACAAGATCCTTGGCAATCTCTTTGACCGCACCGCGTACTCTGGTCTTCGTCTTCTGCCATTCCTGTCCTCCCAGGCGATTGAGCTTCGGAGTCTTTGCATCTGCACTTGCATATTTCTGGATCAAATCAAGCTGTGTTGCTGGAATATAAAGGTTGCCTCCACCTGCATAAGAAATCTTCATATAATCTTTGGCAATCTTATCCACTTCAATCTTTTCGATTCCCTGATAGATACCAAGACCATGATTCTCATGAACTACGTAGTCTCCCACTTTCAATTCTGAAAAACTTTGAATCTTCTGTCCTTCATAAGTCTTTCTCTTTTTCTTCTTCTTGGTTTTTCCGAAAATATCCGTCTCTGAGATCACCATAAATTTCAGCATCGGATATTCATACCCCTCTGCAACATGACCATAAGTCACCATGATCTCGCTTTCCATTACTTCACGGTCCATGTCTTCGCTGTAAAAACTGCTCAGATCATAGTCACGCAAATCTTCCGCAAGACGTCTGGCTCTCGTTCTGGAACCAGAAAGCAGCACTACTCGGTATCCGCTTCGTTTCAGACGCCTCAAATCTCTTGTCAGCATCTCGAAACTATTGTTATAAGGATTCACACCCTTTGTCTGCAAATTAAAACTTTCTCTTGTCTTAAATTCCTTGCATTTCATCTCCAATGCCGAAAAACCGATTGAATAGAACTGGTTCATCTTATCTGCCACATCTTTTGCAGAATACAGTTTCATCTCTTCATTGGAAATCTCATAACCGCTTTCCATACGATTTGCCTGCGCCTGTACAAACTCTGCCTCTACTGCTTCTCCCTTTTCAATCAGACGCACCGGCTCGTCCAGAAATAAAATCGTCTTATCTCGATCAAAATAATCCAGAAATGAGACGCGTTTCATCTCTTCCTCCGGAAAATCGCTGGCTGGATAGATTGTGATCTCGTCCAGATTTTCGATGGAGCGCTGACTTTCTACATCGAAAGTTCGGATAGAATCAATCTCATCGCCCCACAATTCAATACGAATCGGTACTTCCTCGGTAAGAGGATAGATATCCATGATTCCTCCTCTGATCGCGAACTGACCAGGTCCTTCAATCTGTTCCTCTCTCTCATATCCCAAAAGCACCATATCTTTTTTTAGTTTTTCAAAATCCACCACATCTCCCGGCTGCATCGAAACAACTCTTTCTTTCATCAAACGCAGTGGTGGAAGTGCATCCATAAATCCGTCAAAACTTGTGACAATCGTAATCTTCTGATTTTCAAGCAGTGCCTGATAGACTTCCATGCGCTGCTTCAGCAAATATTTCCCACGCAAATCTGCCTGATAAAACAACAAATCTTTCGCAGGATATAAATACACATTAGAATCTAAAAATCGATATTCTTCATATACCTGCTTTGCTTTTAACTCACTGGAAACAGCGATGATTTTACAATCAAAACCATCGCTCATCGCATACATCAAATGCGTCTTTTGTGAGTTGACACAGCCTGCAATCTGCATCATCCCTGCTTTTTCTTTTCGCTTTTTCAGAATCGTCTCAAATTCAGCTAATTCTGTTAATGGTGCTACAAAAGTCTGCATGATCTTACTCCCCGCGCACTTCTTTCTTGTTATCTTGCTTCTTTTTATTAAATTGATTCATCGCACCGTCAATGTCTCCGCGAAGAATCATCTCTACTGCTTCAACTGCGTGCTGATATCCTTCTTTCATCAGCTCTTTTTCTGCTTTTGAAAAATGTCCAAGTACATAATCTGCCAGATCATATTCCTTTGGCTTTTCTCCAACTCCTACTTTGATACGCTGAAACACACTGGTTCCCAGATTGGCAATAATATTTTTAATGCCATTGTGTCCGCCAGCACTTCCTTTCTTTCGGATACGCAATTGTCCGATATCCAGACTGATATCATCAAAAATCACCAGAAGTTCTGTCTCTGTATCTACTTTATAATAATCTGTGATCCCTCTGACGCTCTCCCCACTTAAATTCATATATGTCTGAGGTTTCACTAAAATCACTTTCTGTCCTTCAATGATTCCTTTTCCGCAAAATGCACGACTCTTACGTTCTGTCACTGATATATTATATTTATCAGCGATTGTGTCTATGACATCAAATCCTGCATTGTGTCGTGTACCTTTATACTCATCTGTTGGATTTCCTAACCCTACAATAATAAACATCCTTCCACCTCTTTTCTCACTGTCTTTCCTATTTTACAGGAATGCCTTGCATTTGTCACGCAAAAGCAATGAATAATTTTCCTTGTATTATCATACATTATTAAAAACAAATTATTTTTTGCACAGGAGGCCTTCATGAGTTCTAAAACCAAAATTGTCGTATTACACATGAAAGAAATCATATATACAACCATTTTCATTGTATTAGGCATTCTTTTCATTATATTATTAGCATTTATGTTCTTACCTAAAAAAGAAAATTCTTCCTCTGATCCTCAGAAGTATATTCCGGGAATCTATACCTCCACCCTCACGATCAATAACAGCGCTCTGGAGGTTGAAGTATCTGTCGACAGTTCACATATCAATGCCATCCGCTTCAGCAATCTGGATGAATCTGTGACGACCATGTATCCTCTGATCCAGCCAGCGATCGAATCTATCGCAGACCAGATCTGTCAGACACAGTCGCTGGAAAATATCACACTTTCCGAAGATAATCCTTACACTTCACAGCTCATCCTGAATGCGATCAAAGAAGCAATCAACAAAGCCGAGGTCACTGAAAACTGACCCCGGCTCATTTTTTGCATCTCTTCTATATTAAATTTTCTCAAAAACACTAGCCTTCTACAATCAAATATTGTCCACTTGGCAAAGAAAATACTTCTGAAGCTTCTTCCAACTCATCGTCTGACATTCCTGCAATATCAGCGCCGTTTTCTTCGAAATATTCTCTCACTTCATCCAATGAATCTACAACTACTGCCATACAGTCTTCCAAGAACGCTTCTGCTTCTTCCAGATTCTCTGCAACTGGCTCATCAAATAACTGTAATTGCTTTTTCAAAAATACTTTCAAACATTCTTCATTATATTCGTACATAATCTACCTCTGCTCCTTTTTACTTCACAATTGATAATAATTCTTCTGGGTGGTTTATCGTGTGTGCTGCACCGCTTTCTAATAAAACTTCTTCTGAACGAAATCCCCAAGTAACACCGACACTTGTCATACCTGCCGCAGACGCTGTCTTCATGTCAACTTCAGAATCTCCGATATAAACACACTCTTCTTTCTCCACCAACAACTTTTCAGCAATCATCAATGCTGCTGTAGGATCCGGCTTTCTTGGAACTCCCTCCATCTGCCCCTGCGCATAGGTAAATGTATCTTCTCCGAAAAAGGTAGAAACTACATCCACTGTCTGCAAATGTGGCTTGTTGGATAACACAGCCAGCTTGACGCCTTGATTCTTAAGCTCTTTTAGCATCTCGACAATTCCATCATAAGGCTTTACTTTGTATGTACAATATTCTTTAAAAATACGTCCATAAACCTCCATCGCCTTCTCGATATGAGTCAAATTCTCATCTCCTGATGCCTGAAGTGCTCTCTCAATCAGAAATCTTGCTCCATTGCCCACAAATGCTCTGCATTGTTCGCTTGTGATACAAGGCAATCCCAGCTCTGTCAGAGTCGCATTCACCGAATAAGTTAAGGATTCTAATGTATCTGTCAATGTACCGTCTAAATCAAAAATGCACGCTTTATACATCGTCTTCCTCCTCTAGATTTATAAATCTATAATATTATGAAGACATGTAAATTTCAATATAATTTTATGCTCTTTCCAAATTTATGAAAAAAGATATTGACGCATCACTTTTAGTGCATGCTTCTCCAAGCGGCTTACCTGTGCCTGTGAAATATCAATGTCCTGCGCCACTTCGATCTGTGTCTTCCCTTCAAAGAAGCGAAGTTGAATAATGTAACGCTCTCTTTCTCCCAATTTATCCATCGCCGCCTGCAACGCCAGACCTTCTACCCAGTTTTCTTCCCGGTTCTTTTTATCACTCACCTGATCCATCACGTACAAAACATCGTCTCCATCGTTATAGACCGGCTCCTGAAGACTCATCGGCGTCTGGATCGCATCCAGCGCAAACACGATATCTTCTTTATCAATTCCAATTTCAGCCGAAATTTCTTCCAGTGTTGGCTCTTTTAGATTCTTTTTCATATAACTTTCTTTCGCATAAATTGCTTTATATGCTGTATCGCGAAGCGACCTGCTGACACGGATAGAATTATTATCCCGCATATATCTTCGGATTTCTCCGATGATCATTGGCACCGCATAAGTTGAAAATTTCACATCCAGATCGGTATTGAAATTGTTAATCGCCTTTATAAGCCCCACACATCCTATTTGAAACAGATCATCTGCATTCTCATTGCTGCTTGAAAATCTCCTGATCACGCTTAATACCAGTCTTAAGTTTCCTTTGATATATTCTTCCTTCGCTTCTGTATCTCCTGCTTTAATCCGTTTAAATAGTTCCTTCTTTTCTTCTTCTTTCAGAATTGGAAGTTTTGATGTATCTACTCCACAAATTTCAACTTTATTAAGAGCCATCCTGACATCCTCCTATCACATTTCGTAATAGTAAAATGATGCTCAAGATGGCTCAAACCTATTCTTTCCTATTATAAAATTAAAAAACTTTTAGTCCTTGACAGATCATCTGTCCCATTTGTCCGCCAGATTCTGTATCTGGCTTTCGAACTTCGCAAGATCCTTATTTGCAAGTCCTTCATTTTTCAAAACAACTTCCATCAGTCGTTTTGCTGCCATTACTACACGGTTAAACGCACTCTCTGCTCTTGCACGTGCAGGTTTTGTAACTGATTTCTTCATGGTCTTTACACCTTCTGTTAAAATCTGATTTTCAACCAGATCTACACTTCCTCCAGAATATGGTGCAAAGGCATTCCATCCGAATGTTTCTGTAATTGTATTTGCAAATTCATCTGTCACTGTATCTTCTCCATGAACCACAAATACGTGCTGTACATCCGACTCGAAACCACGAAGCCAGTCCAGAAGTCCGTTCATGTCTGCATGACCACTGATTCCTTTTAATGATTCAATCCTTGCCGACACTTCAATATTTTCACCAAAAAGCTTTACGGTAGATGCCCCATCGATCAGTTTCCTTCCAAGCGTCCCGACTGCCTGATAACCTACAAACAGAATCGTACATTCTTTTCTCCAGAGATTGTGTTTCAAATGATGTCGGATTCTGCCCGCTTCACACATACCGGATGCAGACACGATCACTTTCGGCTTCTCATCAAAATTGATCAGCTTCGAATCATCACTGCTGACAGAAAGTTTCAGTCCCGGAAAGATCAATGGATTGATTCCCTTATCCACCAACGCCATCGCCTCTTCATCAAAACATGCCCTTCTGTTCTTTGTAAATACATTCGTCGCCTCAATTGCAAGAGGGCTATCTACGTACACCTCAAAATCTGGAAATTCGTTCAGCAAGTTACGTTCCTTGATCTCACGAATAAAATACAGAATCTCCTGCGTTCTTCCAACTGCAAACGATGGGATCACCACATTGCCGCCTTTTTGGAAAGTCTCTCGCAAAATTCTTGTAAACTCACCAAGATAATCCGGCTTTTCTTCACTATGAATACGATTGCCATAGGTAGATTCGATCACAATATAATCTGCCGACTGCGTGATACTTGGATTCTTGATGATCGGCTGGTCAATGTTTCCTACATCACCTGAGAAAACAATCTTTCTTGATTCACCCCATTCATCTATCCAAACTTCAATACTCGCAGAACCAAGTAAATGTCCGATATCTGTGAATCTGACCTGAATTCCAGGTGACAACTCTATGATCTGTCCATAATCACAAGGTGCGATCAGATCAATTGCATCAACCGCATCCTGCATCGTATACAGAGGTTCATACAATGGTGCTCCTGATCTTTTGGCTTTACGGTTGCGCCATTCTGCTTCAAATTCCTGAATATGGGCACTATCACGAAGCATGATGTTACACAAATCCGCGGTAGCATATGTGGTAATGATCTCTCCCTTAAATCCGTTCTTTACCATAAGTGGAATCAATCCAGAATGGTCAATGTGTGCATGTGTCAAAAGAATATAATCTATCTCGCCGGCTGCAACTGGTAATTCTTGATTTTCATACAAATCCGGTCCCTGCTCCATGCCACAATCAATCAAAATATTCTTCCCATTTGCTTCCAGTAAATGACAACTTCCAGTCACTTCGTGGGCTGCTCCTATAAATGTCAGTCTCATACACTCAACCCCTTTTTCTTTCATTTTAACACGTTCTAGGGTGCTTCGGTATGCTTTTAGAATTATTTTATAATTCGTATCGGATCATCTCTCGTTTTAATCTCTGCATGATTTTTTTCTCTAAACGTGAGATATACGACTGCGAAATTCCCAATAAATCTGCAACTTCTTTTTGTGTTTTTTCTTCTCCATTTTCCGTACCGATTCCGTATCTCATCCTTACGATCAAGCGTTCTCTGCTCGAAAGACATCCGATTGCTTTTACAAGCAGTTTGTGCTCCACCTCATTTTCCAGATCTTTATAGATTGTATCTTCCTCTGTCCCCAAAATATCAGACAACAGAAGCTCATTTCCGTCCCAGTCCACATTTAACGGCTCATCTATAGAGACCTCCAGTTTTGTTTTATTATTTCTTCTTAGATACATTAAAATTTCATTCTCAATACATCTGGAAGCATACGTTGCCAGTTTAATCTTCTTCGTCGGATTAAACGTATTAATCGCTTTGATCAGTCCTATCGTTCCTATGGAAATCAGATCTTCCACACCAACCCCCGTGTTATCGAATTTTTTTGCAATGTATACTACCAGACGTAAATTGTGTTCTATCAGTTTCTTTTTCGCTTCTTCCGCGTATTCCGTTTCCAGTTTTGAAATCGCATCGTCCTCTTCTTCTGCCTCCAGTGGAGCAGGAAGTACATCAGCCCCTCCTATATAATGTATATCCTTTCGCTCCGGAAACAGAATCGTACGGAATCCCGGAAAAATCTTAAATTTCAATTGGTATGGCATCGCTACTTTTACAACCATTTTCAAATCCTCCTAAAATAAATTCGGATTTAAAATCATTTGATACTCTCCCTCGACTGATATCTTTTCCTCACTTACGCCTATCAACGGTTTTTCTATCCAGTGTTCCACCTCCCCATGAACACACATCTTCTCAATCCTCAGCGCAAGCAGTACACCTTCTTTTCTCCCGATAGAATGGTAAGGAATATAACGCACCTGTGATAATTTCTCATTTTCCAAAATTTTTTTAGCTATATCTCGTTCCAGGATGCTCACTGGTTGAGCCGAAACCGGATCACGCAGTCCGTTTCCGGTATCAATCATTCCTTTTACTTGATATTTTTCTCCATTCACATACAAATCCACTTCACATTGATAACGCTCGATTCTTTTTACCATACCTATGTAATCCCAGATTTTTGAAACGAAAAGGTATCCGACGATTGCTGTTGCAAAAAACAAACTTCCTTCTCTGACATATGGTTCAAATGCCTGCAAAACTCCTCCAAGCAGAAAACTGCCTATGTATAACAGAAAGTATGCTTTTACAAAACTTCTTATATGTTTGATTTTAAGTCCCACTCGAATCATGAATATATTGACAAACATGTGGAACAGCATGAATTTCAAAACGGCGTACGGAATTGGTAATATGACAACAACACAAGTCAGAAAAGAACCCAGTGCTGCCCCCAGACAGATTCTTCCATGTGTGGCAGTACATTTCAGCATCTTCTTTACAAGAAGAAGCAGTAAAAAATCCATCACAAAATTCACCAGAAACAGTACGTCTACATATAATTCATAGTACACGTTCCACCTTCTTTCTCTTTCGCTACTAAATCGATTTGGTACTCAAGCAAGATTCATTATAGAAAAAGCCGGGAGTGAAATTTGTCGGTTTGCGGAGGAAACCTCGGGTTTCGCTCGACAATTCGACACTTTGCCGGGCGCTCACAGAGACTGTTTATATGCAAAAAAAGAGCGAGACCTTTGTCTCGCTCAATCTTCATTGTTTTATTATTTCTTTAAGAATGTTGGAATCTTAATTGATTGTTCTTTCACTGAACTTTGTGGTGTTCTTGGAACTTGTAATGTTGGAACTGTTCCTGTTGGTCTTGATTGTACAGTTGTTTTTGGCTGAGTTCCTGTTAATCCAAGATCTAATTCTTGTACCTTTGGTTGTGGTACAACTGGTGTTTCATATTTTTCTACATTTTGAATTGGTGGAACTTTTGTTCCTTCTAATCTTGATTTTAATTTAGAAGCTGTTCCTCCTACATTATGTAAACCTGTTGCGATAACAGTAACAGTAACTTCGTCTGCCTTTGTATCATCGTACATAGCACCAAAGATAATGCTTGCTTCTTCTCCTGCAAGATCTTGTACATATTCTGCTGCATCACTTGCATCCATAAGAGTGATGTCACCAGATACGTTGATAATGATATGTGTTGCACCTGAAATTGTTGTTTCAAGAAGT
>CAZUVY010000021.1:0-43629 GCA_964623905.1 uncultured Faecalimonas sp. | reverse complement strand
TAACAGCTGGTGAAGATTCTATCACAGTTGATGGAAAAGAAATCAAAATCTACGCAAAAGCAAACGCTGCAGAACTTCCTTGGGGAGAACTTGGTGTAGACGTAGTTTTAGAGTGTACAGGTTTCTACACATCTAAAGAAAAAGCTTCTGCACACATTACAGCAGGCGCTCGTAAAGTTGTTATCTCTGCTCCGGCAGGAAATGACCTTCCTACAATCGTTTACAATGTAAACCATGACACATTAAAGGCTGACGACACAGTTATTTCCGCAGCTTCTTGTACAACAAACTGCTTAGCTCCTATGGCAAAAGCATTAAATGACTTAGCAGGAATCAAATCCGGTATCATGAGCACAATTCATGCTTACACAGGTGATCAGATGATCCTTGACGGACCTCAGAGAAAAGGCGATTTAAGAAGAAGCCGTGCAGGCGCTGTTAACATCGTTCCTAACTCAACAGGTGCTGCAAAAGCAATCGGTTTAGTTATCCCTGAATTAAACGGAAAATTAATCGGATCTGCTCAGCGTGTTCCTACACCTACAGGATCTACAACAATCTTAGTTGCTACAGTTGAAAAATCTGTAACAAAAGAAGAAATCAATGCAGCTATGAAAGCAGCAGCTACAGAATCATTCGGATACAACGAAGATGAAATCGTATCAAGCGATATCGTTGGAATGAGATTTGGTTCATTATTTGATGCTACACAAACAATGGTTCTTCCATTAGACAACGGAACAACTCAAGTTCAAGTAGTTTCTTGGTATGACAACGAAAACTCATACACAAGCCAAATGGTTAGAACAATCAAATACTTCGCTGAATTAGCTTAATTCTAATTGTCGAATATTTTATGATCCAAAAGGGTCCGGTCTTTTAGGGCCGGGCCTTTTATTAATTTTTCAGGAAAGCGAAGATTATGCGCATGCACAATCTTTTTTATAAGAAAAATATTAAGGAGGCATACTAATATGCTTAACAAAAAATCAGTAGATGATATTAATGTAAAAGGTCTTAAAGTTTTAGTAAGATGTGACTTTAACGTACCAATGGTTGATGGAAAGATCACAGACGAAAACCGTCTTGTAGCAGCTCTTCCAACAATCAAAAAATTAATTGCAGATGGCGGAAAAGTAATCCTTTGCTCACACATGGGTAAACCAAAGGGAGAACCAAAACCAGAATTATCTTTAGCTCCAGTAGCTGCAAGATTATCTGAATTATTAGGACAAGAAGTTAAATTTGCAGCAGATGCTACAGTAGTTGGCGAAAACGCAAAAGCAGCTGTAGAAGCTATGCAAGACGGCGAAGTTGTTCTTCTTGAAAACACACGTTACAGAAAAGAAGAAACAAAGAACGGCGAAGCATTCAGCAAAGAATTAGCTTCATTATGTGATGTATTCGTAAACGATGCTTTCGGTACAGCTCACAGAGCTCACTGCTCAAACGTTGGTGTTACAGAATATGTTGACACAGCAGTAGTTGGTTACTTAATGCAAAAAGAAATCGATTTCTTAGGAAACGCTGTTAACAACCCAGAAAGACCATTCGTAGCTATCTTAGGTGGATCTAAAGTATCAAGCAAAATTTCTGTTATCGAAAACTTACTTGAAAAAGTTGATACACTTATCATCGGTGGTGGTATGGCTTACACATTCTCTAAAGCACAAGGCGGAAACGTTGGTAACTCTTTATTAGAAGAAGATTACTGCGAATACGCTTTAAACATGCTTAAAAAAGCAGAAGAAAAAGGCGTTAAATTATTACTTCCATTAGATAACGTAATCGCTGACGATTTCTCTAACGATGCAAATACACAAATCGTTCCAACAGGAGAAATCCCAGATGGATGGGAAGGTCTTGATATCGGACCAGAAACAGCTAAATTATATGCTGAAACAGTAAAAACAGCTAAGACAGTAGTATGGAACGGACCAATGGGATGTTTCGAAATGCCAAACTTTGCAGCTGGTACAGAAGCTGTTGCAAAAGCATTAGCTGATACAGATGCTGTAACAATCATCGGTGGTGGAGATTCAGCAGCTGCTGTTAACCAATTAGGTTACGGCGACAAGATGACACACATCTCTACAGGTGGTGGAGCTTCTCTTGAATTCTTAGAAGGAAAAGAATTACCAGGTGTAGCTGCAGCTAACGATAAATAAGAAGATACCCGTTTCATGTACGGGTTACATAATATAAATTAGGAGGCCTTTAAAATGGCAAGAAGAAAAATTATCGCTGGTAACTGGAAAATGAACAAAACTCCAAGCCAGGCAGTTGAATTAATCAATACATTAAAACCATTAGTAGCAACAGAAGATGCTGACGTAGTATTCTGCGTACCAGCTATTTCTATCATTCCAGCTATGGAAGCTGCTAAAGGAAGCAACATCTGCATCGGTGCTGAAAATATGTACTATGAAGAAAGCGGCGCTTACACAGGCGAAATCGCTCCTAACATGCTTACAGATGTTGGAGTAAAATACGTTATCATCGGTCACTCTGAAAGAAGAGAATACTTCGCAGAAACAGATGAAACTGTAAACAAAAAAGTGAAAAAAGCTTTCGAACACGGTATTACACCAATCGTTTGCTGTGGTGAAACATTAACACAAAGAGAACAAGGTGTTACAATCGATTTCATCCGTCAACAAATCAAAATCGCTTTCTTAGACGTAACAGCTGATCAAGCTAAAACAGCAGTTATTGCTTACGAACCAATCTGGGCAATCGGTACAGGTAAAGTAGCTACAACAGAACAAGCTCAAGAAGTTTGTGCAGCTATCCGTGCTTGCATCGGTGAAATCTATGATGAAGCAACAGCAGAAGCAATCCGTATCCAATACGGCGGATCTGTTTCAGCAGCTAGTGCTCCAGAATTATTCGCACAACCAGACATCGACGGTGGTCTTGTTGGTGGTGCAGCTCTTAAACCAGACTTCGGTAAAATCGTAAACTGGGATAAATAAGAATTGTATAAAGATAATTAAGAAAAAGCAGCTTTTCGAAGCTGCTTTTTCTGTTCTTTATGACAGTGAAATGATATAATGAAAAAAGTTATAAAGAATATACAGACCGTATGGAGTAGATGAATATGAAGTGGGAACAGAAAAGAATGGAAGAGGGAGAAATATATCCTTTTCAAAAGCCAAAGCAAGAATATGCATATTTTGATCTATCAAAGATGACTTCTGAGTTTAAATTTACAACGCAATTATATAATTCCGCAAAAAAACTGGTGCGGGAGAATAAGGTGATGCTCAAAGAAGTTCAGATAGGATACCCTGAGTATATCAATGCAAAACAATTGCGCGGCATTGTAAAAGGAGTTTACGTGGATCGAGGATATTCCAGCGATATTTCTATCGTGTTCGACCGAGAGCATATTTTAAAATTCTATTGTATGGCACCAAGATGTCACAGATATTTTGAGAGAGGGTACTACTATAGTGAAAGAAGTCTGTGTGAACATACGACTGCTTTGTTGATTTTATTAGAAGACTATCTGAAAAAATATAATCCGGGCGATTCTACGGACCAGAATGGATATAATTTGTTTCAAGGATTCCGAAGTCTGCATGCAAAAACGGTTTTAGAAAAAACAGAAGAACAAAAGAGGGATGTACAGCTCGAACCGATTTTGGAAAACAGTGGAGAAGCGCTGAGTCTGACTTTTAAAGTGGGAACAGACAAATTATATGTAATAAAAAATCTTACGAACTTTGTGAATGATTATGAGAAACATGCGACGATGCCACTTGGAACGAAGTCAGAGATTTCTTTTTCCAGACATCGCATCTGTGAAAAGTCGCAAAAAATCTATCAGTTTATCGAAACCGCTGTAAAGGAACAATTGCGCAGGATTGAACATACCAGAATGTCATCACGCTATTATGATGAAGAGCACCCTGTCAGAAATCGTATTGAATTGTATGGAGAATGTCTGGATCGATTTTATGAGCTATTCGAGAATCAAAAGATTTTGTGCAATGACAAGAGCAGCATAAAAAATGTAAAAAATATACTTAGTGTGTGCAAAGGAAAGCCGGACATCGCTTTGAAAATTGTCAAGGATGTAGATCAAGAGCAGGTTTTCCATGGAATCGAAGTAACAGGGAAGATGCCGAATATCATCGAAGGCGGAAAGTATTCTTATTACTGTTCGAGTACAGAATTTTGCAGAATTGATGATGAAATTATGAAAACAATTTCACCGCTTCTTAATCTGGAACAATTTGGAGAGATTTCCTTTTATGTAGGCAGAAAAAATCTGTCTGAATTTTATCATCAGGTATTACCTGTATTAAAAGAGATTGCAGATGTGGAAGAAGCAGAAGCCGATTATATTGAAAAATATATTCCGCCGAAAGCAGTTTTTCAGTTTTATCTGGATGTGGAAAATGGAAATATTACATGCAAGGCAAAGGCGCAATATGGAGAGGAAAAGGTTTCGCTTCTTGACAATTTGAAAGAAAATCAAGTGTACGAGGCATTTCGTAATTTGAACCGTGAACAGGAGATTTTATATCAGGTACTGAAACTGTTTCCACAGATCGACTTAGAGAAAGAGGAAGTACATTGCGGTGAGTCAGAAGAAGCAGTATTCCATGTCTTAGAAAGCGGTGTGGATAAACTGTTGACGCTGGGTGAAGTACATACAACGGACCGATTCCGCAATCTAAATATACGAAGAAAGACAAAGATTAAAGTAGGAGTGTCTGTACAAAGTGAGATTATGGATCTTTCTATTTCCAGTGATGACATAGATCAAAAAGAGCTTTTACAGATCCTTCAAAGTTATCAGCGAAAGAAGAAATATTATCGCCTGAAAAATGGAGATTTCGTGGTGATAAATGAGGCAGACATCGAGATGCTGAGCCAGATGATGGATACGCTCCATGTATCACCAAAAGAATTTACCCAGGGAAAGATGAAGGTTCCAATGTACCGTGCGCTCTATCTCAACAAGATGCTGGAGCAGGGAGAAAATATTTATTTAAACAGAGATAAACATTTTAAAAATCTGATCAAAGAATTTAAGACGGTGGAAGATTCGGATTTTGAGGTTCCGGCAGAGCTAGAATCCATTATGAGAAATTATCAGGTACAGGGATTTAAATGGACGAAAACGCTGGAACGCTATGGATTTGGCGGGATTCTGGCAGATGACATGGGGCTTGGGAAAACATTGCAGATGATTTCCGTGCTTTTGGCTGCAAAACAAGAAGGAACACTTGGAACTGCGCTGATCGTTGCACCGGCATCGCTTGTATATAACTGGAAAGAAGAATTTATGCGGTTTGCACCGGATTTAAAAGTGACATTGGTCGTAGGAAGTCAGCGGGAACGTGCATCTATCATTCAGAATCATTTAGAAAGCGATGTGCTGGTAACCTCTTATGATCTGCTCAAAAGAGATATTGCAGAATATGAAGGAATTTCCTTCCAATATCAGGTATTGGATGAAGCGCAGTACATCAAGAATCATACAACGGCGGCAGCAAAATCGGTGAAGGTGATAACGAGCAAATATCGCTATGCGCTGACGGGTACACCGATTGAAAATCGTCTGAGTGAACTGTGGAGCATTTTTGATTATCTGATGCCGGGATTTTTGTATGGATACGACGTGTTCCGAAAAGAGCTGGAGACACCGATCGTGAAGAATAAAGAGGAAGAAGCGTCAGAACGCTTGAAAAAGATGGTGGCGCCGTTTATCCTTCGCAGGTTAAAAGGCGATGTGTTAAAGGATTTACCAGATAAAATAGAAGAAGTCAGATATGCCAAGTTTGAATCGAAACAGCAGCAGATTTACGATGCGCAGGTAGTTCACATGAAAGAAGTGATTGCAAAGCAGGATGAGTCAGATTTTCAGAAAAATAAAATGCAGATTCTTGCAGAGCTTACAAAAATACGCCAGATTTGCTGCGATCCAGAGCTGTTATTTGAAAAATATCAGGAAGGTTCTGCCAAAAGAGCAGCTTGTATGGAGTTGGTAAAGAGCGCAATTGAGGGAGAGCATAAGATTCTGCTATTTTCACAGTTTACTTCTATGCTGGAATTGCTGGAAAAAGATTTAAAGAAGGAAAAGATATCTTATTATAAAATTACGGGGGCAACTCCAAAAGAAAAACGAGTAGAGATGGTCAGCAGTTTTAACAATGATCAAGTGCCGGTATTTTTGATCTCGCTCAAAGCAGGCGGAACAGGGCTGAATCTGACTGGGGCAGATGTGGTGATCCATTATGATCCATGGTGGAATCAGGCCGTGCAGAATCAAGCGACAGACCGTGCGCATCGTATCGGGCAGACGAAAATCGTTTCGGTATATAAGCTGATTGCAAAAGGAACGATCGAAGAAAAAATCGTGAAGATGCAGGAAAGCAAAAAGGATCTGGCAGATACGATTCTGAGCGGAGAGACAGGCGGTATTACGAAGATGAGCAAAGAAGAATTGCTGGAATTACTGGAAGGAAGATAGAAATGAGAAGAGTCAATGGAATTACCAAAACGACAAACAATCGATTTTTAAATATGTACGAATTGGATATGAAAAGCGATGAAGGCAAGCACAGCAGATATTTTGTTGCATCCAGAGCGGAAAAGATTGAAGATTTGAAAATCAGTACGAGAGTGAACAAGGCAGATGGCGTGATCATTTACAGCGTATACCGTGATGAAAAATCAAAAGAAGAAAAGCTGGTTCTGATTCGCCAATATCGCTGTCCGATCGATGATTATATTTATGAATTTCCGGCAGGACTTGTGGATGCCGGAGAAGATTTTAAGACGGCGGGAATGCGTGAATTAAAAGAAGAGACAGGACTTGATTTCTCGCCAACTGACGCTGCGGATATGTTTACAAAACCATTTTTCACGACGATCGGTATGACAGATGAATCTTGCGGTACCGTATATGGATATGCCAGCGGAGTGGTTTCTAAGGATGGCCAGGAAGAAAATGAGGATATTGAAATCGTGCTTGCAGACAGAGAAGAGGTCCGCAGAATCTTAAAAGAAGAGAAAGTGGCAATCATGTGTGCATATATGCTGATGCATTTTTTGAACACACCAGAAGGACATGTATTTGACTTTTTAAAAACGAGATAGCGTTTGATAAATTTCTGTCAAAACCTTGCAACGAATAGTGAAATCATGTAAAATATATTCGGTATATTTTAGAAATATTTTATTCACATAAAAGGAGATAAAAAATATGAGCAAAAAACCAACAGTATTAATGATTCTTGATGGATATGGCTTAAATGAAAAATGCGAAGCAAACGCTGTTTGCGAAGCAAAGACACCAGTTATGGACAAATTAATGGCAGAATGCCCATTTGTAAAAGGTAACGCAAGTGGTATGGCAGTAGGTCTTCCAGATGGCCAGATGGGTAACTCAGAAGTTGGTCACTTAAATATGGGTGCTGGACGTATTGTATATCAGGATTTAACAAAGATTACAAAAGCAATCCAGGATGGCGATTTCTTTGAAAATGAAGCATTATTAGCTGCATGCAAAAATGCAAAAGAAAATGATTCTGCACTTCATATGTTTGGTTTAGTATCAGACGGTGGAGTTCACAGCCACAATACACACATTTATGGTTTATTAGAACTTGCAAAGAGACAAGGTCTTGAAAAAGTATATGTACACTGCTTCTTAGACGGACGTGATACACCACCTGCATCAGGCAAAGGTTATGTAGAAGAATTAGTTGCTAAGATGGAAGAAATTGGTGTTGGTGAAGTAGCATCTGTTATGGGTCGTTACTACGCAATGGACCGTGATAATCGCTGGGACCGTGTAGAATTAGCATACAAAGCTATGGTAAAAGGTGAAGGCGCTACAGCAGTAAGCGGACCAGAAGGAATTCAGGCTTCTTATGATGTTGATAAGACAGACGAATTCGTAATTCCAACAGTTGTTGTAAAAGACGGTGCTCCAGTTGCAACAATCAAAGATGGCGATTCTATCATTTTCTTCAACTTCAGACCGGACAGAGCAAGAGAAATCACAAGAGTATTCTGTGATGATGAATTTACTGGATTTGACAGAGGAGAAAGAGTAAAAACAACATATGTATGCTTTACAGAATATGACGTTACAATCGAAAACAAAGATGTTGCATTCCGTAAGACAGAAATTACAAATACATTTGGAGAATTTTTAGCAGCAAATGGTTTAAAACAAGCCAGAATCGCTGAAACAGAAAAATACGCACACGTTACATTCTTCTTCAATGGTGGTATTGAAGAACCAAACGAAGGCGAAGATCGTATCTTAGTAAAATCACCAAAAGTAGCAACATACGATTTACAACCAGAAATGAGCGCATATGAAGTTTGCGATAAATTAGTAGAAGCGATCAAATCTGACAACTATGATGTGATCATTATCAACTTCGCAAACCCAGATATGGTTGGTCATACAGGTGTAGAAGAAGCAGCAATCAAAGCTGTAGAAGCAGTTGATGAATGTGTTGGAAAAGCTGTAGAAGCAGTGAAAGAAGTAAATGGTCAAATGTTTATCTGTGCTGACCACGGTAATGCAGAACAATTACTTGACTATGAAACAGGAGCTCCATTCACAGCTCATACAACAAATCCAGTTCCATTTATCTTGGTAAATGCAGATCCAGCTTACACATTAAGAGAAGGCGGATGTTTAGCAGATATCGCTCCAACATTAATCGAATTAATGGGTATGGAACAACCAAAAGAAATGACAGGAACATCTTTATTAGTAAAATAGGATATGAAATATTCAAAAAAGAACAGGTTTTCCTGTTCTTTTTTTGTTGTATGAAAAATTCATCTAAAAGTGTGACATTTTATATGTAAAAGTAAGAAAATTGTTACAAAAAACAGAAAAAAGAAGAAAAATATCAAAAAAAGCTTGTAAAATTCAGCGAACTTGCTTACAATATGGTTAAGCGTAACACGTTACGGTGTTTATTGTGGTAAAGCAAGAAAGTAAAAAGAATAGAGGAGGTGAAGGAATGTTAAATCCTATCATGCATATAGAAATGGAGGATGGCGGCATTATGGATATTGAATTATATCCTGATCTTACCTGTAACTCTGTGCGTTCTATAATCTGGCTTGCAAATCAGGGACTGTATGATGGTCGAACGTTTTATCGAGTGGTGAAGGATTTTGTGATTCAGACTGACTGTGATAAGCGTCCGGGAATCTTTGATGAAGGCTGTGATTATATTATCGATGGTGAATATTCGCACAGTGGTTACACCGTAAAACAACCGCCGTTCGAAAAATATGTGGTGGGAATGGCTGGACATGGCAGGGACAGCAATATTTCAGCAGGATCACAATTTTTTATTCAGACTGGACCATATGAAGGTTTAGACGGAGATTTTGCTGTGATAGGAAAAGTGATCGGTGGATTTGAGGTAGTTGACCGTATCAATAATGTTCCGTGTAATGAAAAATTATTCCGTAATCGAATTAAATTTTTTACGCCAAAACAGCCGCAACGAATAAAACGTCTTTGGGTAGATACAAATGGAGTGGAATATGAACCGCCAAAGACGAAGAAACCGTCTAAAGAATATTTGGCAAGAGAAGAAGAATTAGACGCGTTAATTGATTTTTACCTGGACGAACCAGCGTAAAAAAATAAAATGATTTTTGAAAGGAGAAAGGTATGAAAAAGTTTAAAAGTTTAATAGCGTTATTGTTAGTAGCAAGTATGCTCTTGATTGGATGTGGAAACGGCTCAAATAGTGGAGATGATGCAGAAGTAAAGGATAGTCTTACTGTTGTTATCTCATCAGACGTAGGTAAATTCAGCCCACAATATACAATGACATTTGCAGATATTTTCTTAGGATATCAAATATATGAACACTTAGTACAGAATGTAAACGGAGAATGGAAAGGTCAATTGGCTGATTCTTGGGAATTCAGTGATGATAAATTAACACTTACTTTCCACTTGAGAGAAGATGCAACATTCCATAGTGGAGATCCTGTTACAGCAGAAGACGTTAAGTATTCAATGGATAAGAACCTTGAAAGAGCTGGACAGGCTTCAAACCGTGAAAAAATTCTTGAAATTGTAGCAGTAGATGAACATACAGTAGATATCAAACTTGCATATCCAATGGAAAGTATTCTTTACGAACTTGCAACTCCTACATGGGGAATTATGAACAAAGATTATGTAGAAGCAAATGGAGATGCAGCATTTGAAGAACCTGATGGATCTGGTGCATACAAACTTAAGAGCTGGAACAAAGGTGAATCAATTGAACTTGAAGCATATGAAAACTATACAGGTGAAATTGGAAACATCAAATACCTTACATTTGAAATTATTCCAGACCAATCAACAGCAGTTATCGCTCTTGAAAACGGAACAGTTGACTTAATCGTAAATGCTTCAGCTGCAAACGTAACACTTCTTCAAGAAAATGATGAAATTGAAATCCTTTCAGGACCTTCACATACTTCAGCAAAAGTATTTATGAATGTTAGAAGTGGACAAACAGCAAACAAAGCACTCCGTCAGGCTATCGCTTATGCAATTGACCGTGAAGCAATCAATACAGTAGCTTATGAAGATCGCGGTGAAGTTTCAACAGGTATATTCAGTGATTTCATGTACTATTCAGGAATTGATTTCTCTTATGAATATGATGTAGAAAAAGCAAAACAGATTATGGCAGATAACAATCTGAGTGATATTACATTAACAATTAAAACAACTGAAGGATATGGAATGGATGTTCCAACACTTATTCAGCAAAACTTAGCAGAAATCGGAATTACTCTTAAGATTGAAAGCTTAGAATCAAGTACACACTCTGATGATTACTTAAAAGGAAATTATGAACTTTGGTATACAGCAAACTCAGCTGTTCTTCCAGACGTAAGTGAGTCAATGTACGTAAACTATCATGCACCAGAAAATGAAGGCAAATACTTCGCACCAGCAGAAGATTTCATTAATGCAAAACTTGAAGAAGCAAGATACGAAACAGATGCAACTCAGAAAACAGCAATTATGGATGAAGTTTTATTAGCAGTAAAAGATAATGCAGGACAACTTGATTTAGTAAATGCACCATCAAATATCGTATATCGTAAAGGACTTCAAAATGTATATCTTGATCCAAATGGTATGATTTATAGCTATCAATATTTCAGCTGGTAAAATAAATTTTAGTAGAGTAAATTTTATGCAGCACCCGGTTTCCGGGTGCTGTATTATCCATAAGTTGAAAATAAACAAAAGGAGGGAATGACTTGATAAAATACGTATTAAAACGATTGGCAATGTTGATACCAATTATTCTCATTGTATCATTTATCGTGTTTACAATCCTCAATTTTACTCCTGGTGATCCGGGACGAATTATTTTAGGGACAGAAGCAGAACAGGAAGATGTGGATGCTTTGAACCATGAACTTGGATATGACCGTCCGTTTTTGGAACGATACATAAACTATATCATTGATGCATTGCATGGAGATTTCGGTCTTTCATACAGCAATCAAAAACCAGTATTTGAAGATATTTTTGCAGCTTTTCCAGTTTCATTGAAATTGTCATTGCTTGCAATCCTGACTGCGGTAATCATAGGTATCCCATTTGGAGTGCTTTCAGCGGTGAAGCAATATTCTATTGCGGACAATATTTGTACGGTACTTGCAATGGTATTTGCTTCGGTTCCAGGATTCTGGCTGAGCTTAATGCTTTTATTGTTATTCTCACTGAAGCTGAAATTACTTCCGACACATGGACTTGATACACCGCTTCATTACATACTTCCGGTATTTACAATGAGCGTTTCCTCAGCGGCATCGTTTATGCGATTGACGAGAACTTCTATGCTGGAAACTATTAGACAGGATTATGTGCGTACAGCTCGTTCAAAAGGTGTACCTGAAAATGTAGTTATCACACGTTATGCACTGAAAAATGCTCTTTTACCTGTAATCACAGTTATTGGTTCTTATTTTGGTATTTTATTGGGTGGTACAGTATTAACAGAATCTGTATTTTCATTGCCAGGGCTTGGAACATTGATTTTGCAGGCAATTCGTATGAAAAATGTACCGATGGTAATGGGAGCAACTATCTTCCTTGCGAGCATGTTTAGTGTTATAATCTTAGCAACGGACATTGTGTGTGCGTTTGTAGATCCACGTATTCGTGCGAAATATTCGAAGAAATAGGGGGGGTGAGTGAATGGATAACTTAAATATAAATAAAGACATTATGGAACAGTATTATGGAAATGACAATCAAAGTTATGAAAAAAGAAGTCAGATTGGAGAAATCTGGCGAAGAATGCGTAAAAATAAAACTGCCATGTTAGGTCTTGCCATTATTATCATTTTTGCTTTGTTAGCAATATTTGCTGACTTTATCTGCGATTATGATACTATGGCTATTCAGCAAGATGTAAAGATCCGTTTACAGACACCTAGTGCAGAGCATTGGTTTGGAACAGATAATTTCGGCCGAGATGTATTTGCACGTGTAATTCATGGTGGAAGAATTTCTTTGAGTGTTGGATTTATTGCGGTATCTATTTCTGCATTGATTGGCGGATTGCTCGGGGCAACGGCTGGATTGTATGGTGGCAAAGTAGATAATCTTATCATGCGTTTTATGGATGCGGTTGTTTCTATTCCAAGTATGCTCTTAACATTGGCATTAGTTGCAGCGTTAGGACATGGAATTCGTAATTTATTAATCGCAATTACGATAGGACAGATACCTGCTTTTACTCGTATTGTGCGTGCTTCCGTATTATCTGTATCTGGTCAAGAGTTTGTAGAATCTGCTCGTTCTTATGGAACTGGAACTTTCAGAATTATTTGGAGACATATTATTCCAAATGCGATTGGTCCGATTATTGTACAGGCTACAATGAGTATTGCTGGAACAATTCTTCAAATTTCAGGATTAAGTTTCCTTGGAATGGGTATTGAAGCACCGACTCCTGAATGGGGAAGTATGCTTGCAGAAGCCAGAGCGATTATGCGTTCTTCACCACATCTGGTTCTGTTCCCAGGAATGGCAATTGTATTATCAGCGCTTGCCATGAATCTTGTAGGTGATGGTCTTCGTGATGCATTAGACCCGAAATTGAGAGACTAAGGAGGTTGGCACATGAGCGAAATTACGAATCAAGAAAAAAGATTAGATGATGATAAATTACTCAAGATTGAACATTTAACTGTAGAATATCATGCGAATAATGAGATTGTACATGCAGTAACGGATGTGGACCTCGAAATCAAAAAAGGACAAAGTTTAGGATTGGTAGGGGAAACCGGTGCTGGAAAAACGACAACCGCTCTTAGTATTTTGCGTCTCCTTCCAAACCGTACAGCAAAGATTATGTCTGGAACAATCGAGTTTCAGGGACGAGATCTTCGTGAATTAACAGAAGAAGAAATGCGTGCGGTACGCGGCAGTGGTGTCAGTATGATTTTCCAGGATCCAATGACTTCGCTGAATCCTGTAACTACAGTAGGACAGCAGATTTATGAGGTATTGTACTATCATAACTATGATAATAAAAGTAAAGATGAACTAAATAAAAGAGTAGATGAATTGATGGAATTAGTAGGAATTCCTGCAGAACGTAAGAATGAATACCCACATCAATTTTCTGGTGGAATGAAGCAGCGTATTGGTATTGCAATTGCTTTGGCATGTGAGCCTGCACTTTTGATTGCAGATGAACCAACGACAGCGCTTGATGTAACGATTCAGGCACAGGTTCTGGCTCAGATTTCAGAGCTGCGTAAAAAATTAGGTACATCTGTATTTTTGATCACACATGATTTAGGCGTTGTTGCAAAAATGTGTGATAACGTAGCCATCATGTATGCAGGTGAGATTATCGAATATGGCACAGTTCGTGATATTTATAAAGGAAATGTGCATCATCCATATACAGTGGGATTATTTGGCTCGATTCCAAATCTGACAGACAAATCAGAAAGGCTTCATGCAATTCCAGGATTAATGCCTGATCCGACACGTACAGTTCCAGGATGTAGCTTTTTCCCACGTTGTTCAAAACGTCAGGAAATATGTGCAATGAAAAAGCCAAGTCCAGATTGGGATGGTACACACATGATACGCTGTCATTTATGCAGAGAAGTGAGAGAGGAGGAATAACGTGTCTGAAATATTACTTGAAACGCGTGGATTAAAAAAATACTTTCCGGTTGGAAAGGGACGTCAGCTTCATGCAGTTGATAATGTAAATTTTCAAGTGGAAAAAGGAAAAACACTGGGAGTCGTAGGTGAGTCAGGGTGTGGAAAAAGTACACTGGGACGTTTGATTCTTCGATTAATAGAACCTACAGAGGGAGAAGTGCTTTTTAATGGAGAAAATATATTAAAGTACTCGAATTCACAGATGAAAAAAGTACGTCAGGATATGCAGATTATTATGCAGGATCCATATTCTTCCTTAAATCCTCGTATGACAGTGTTTGATTTAATTGCAGATCCTTTAGTTGTAAATAAAGTATACAAAGATAAAAAGGAACTGGAAAAAAGAGTGTTTGAATTAATGGACACAGTAGGAATTGCAAGACGTCTGGCATATGCTTATCCACATGAATTGGATGGAGGACGCCGTCAGCGTGTTGGTATTGCAAAAGCAATCGCTTTAAATCCATCATTTATTGTATGCGATGAACCTGTTTCAGCACTTGATGTATCGATTCAGGCACAGACATTGAATCTGCTCATGGATTTACAGGAAGAACTTGGATTGGCCTATATGTTTATTACACACGATTTAAGTGTTGTAAAACATATTTCGCATAAAATTATGGTTATGTATCTTGGTCAGGCAGTAGAAACTGCTGACTCTGATGAATTATTTGCAAATCCAAAACATCCGTATACGCAGGCACTGTTAAAAGCGATTCCTATGCCGGATCCAGATTACTATATAGAGAATGATCTGGAAATTATTCAGGGTGAAGTTGTTTCGCCAATCAATCCAAAGCCGGGTTGTCGATTCGCACCAAGATGTCCTTATGCAACAGAAGAATGTACGCGTAATGACATTCCGTTGGAAGAAATATCGGAAAGACATTACGTTGCATGTATTTATTGTAAATAAAGAATAAAAGGATAGAAAACATGCCGAGTACGACGTTTTATAATTTGAAATATGCAAAACAGAAAGAACTTTTACATTCAGCCATGGAGCTTTTTGCTCAATATGATTATGATGATTTAAATGTACGTTACATTTCTCAGTGGATGGGAATTACAACAGGAGCGTTTTATCGTTATTTTGGTTCAAAAGAAGAATTTTATATTTTTATGGCAGACCATACTCTTGAACAGTTTTGGGTAAGAAGAGACAAACTTTCAGAGGAAGAGGGCAGAAAGCTTGAGGTTGAAGAAGTTTTGGAAAGAGATTCGCTTCAAAATGATTTTTGGCAACATTTTTATTGTTCGTCTTTAGACATACGTATGAAATACTATTTCCGTACAAAAGGAAATCCTCTTTTTAATCGTAAATTAGAGGTTGTGCGTGAAATGGATGTAAATCAGGCATTTACAAACGAAGAAAAAGAAATAGCAGCATTTGCTATTTCAGTTATGCAGTATGTTGTGACGAGTTTTAAACAATTGGAACATAGAGATTTTGATGATGATGCAATGTTTAAGAAAATGGAAGAATTACTTTTGAAGAGCATAGAATTAGGCAGCAAAGAAAAAGAAGAAAAAGATAATTAAAAGTTGTGAAAATGGCATCTGGAATTAGCAATTAAAATCCAGATGCCATTTTTATATGCGAGTCCCGAATCCTCCCGGTAGTGAGAAGGATATAGCCGAAGGCAAAGGTGTCCATCGCAAGGTGAAATATGAAGGAAGTTGGATGCGAGGGAAAATACTAACTGATGTAGAGTTTTAGGTAATCTTACAACATTAGCATATTGACTACGAAAAAATAAGAAAACAATTTTTTATGAAGTAAGATTGTAGTATAATTGGGACAGAAAGGGAATGTGCAGGTGTGGGAGATGGAAAATAATAAAGTATTTGCAATGAAGTTTTCAAAAATATATCCGCTATTGGTCCAGAAAGCAGAGCGTAAAAGTAGAACAAAACAAGAAGTAGATGAAGTAATTTGTTGGTTAACAGGTTATGATGATGCTGGCATAAGAAAACAATTGGAGAAAGATGTAGATTATGAAACATTTTTCAAAGAAGCACCATGTATGAATCCAAATTGCGTGTTGATTAAAGGAAAAGTGTGTGGGATTTCAGTAGAATCAGTTGAAAATCCGATGATGCGAAATATCCGTTATTTAGATAAGCTGGTAGATGAACTTGCAAAAGGAAAATCAATGGAAAAAATTTTACGGAAGCAGAGAGCTGATTCAACATGAGTTTTGCAGCTCGGGTATGCGAAAGATAATCCGAAAATAGATAAAGAAAGTCGAAAAATGAAAATCTCGCAAGAGGTTGGTAGCATTTGTGAAAGAAGAGTTAGGAGTGTAGGAAATAGGTATGTTATTAGAATTCAAACAAATGACAAAAGAAGAGATGTATCGCATGGTACATGAGATTTATATCGAAGCAAGTTATGAGATCGCCAAAGAAAAATATCCGGAGCTTGAGGATTTGACAGAGGCGATTCGGGAAGAAGAATACTATTTTGTGGAAAAGTTTTTAGGAAAATTTTTGAGCAAGCATGAAAATACATATTACGTGTTGGAAGAAGAAGGACAGTGGGTATGCGCACTTCGTTTGACAAAGCTGGATGGATTTTATTATATGGAAGCATTGGAAACAGCTCCAGAGCAACGCCAGAAGGGATATGCTTCGAAGCTAATCAAGGAAGTAATCGAATTTGTAAAACAAAATGGAGAAACATCGATTCGTAGTAATGTGAATAAAACAAACGACGCTTCGCTTGCGACTCATAAGAAATGTGGGTTTGAAATTGTTGAAGAAAATGGAATCAATTACATTTCGGGGGAACAAAGAAATAATGTTTACGGAATGCTTTATAGTGAACAAAGAAAAGATGGAGAAAAAGAGATGAAAAGTAATCCAATTATGCATATTGAAATGGAAATGGGAGGAATCATTGATATCGAATTATATCCAGAGATTACATACAATTCGGTACGCTCGGTAATCTGGCTTGCAAAGCAGGGCTTATATGACGGACGTGTTTTTTACAGAGTGGTAAAAGATTTCGTGATTCAGACAGATTGTGACAAAAGACCAGGAATTTTTGAAGAAGGCTGTGATTACATTATAGACGGAGAATACGCAAACAGTGGTTATATGGCAGAGCAGCCATCTTTTGAAAAATATATAGTTGGTATGGCAGGTTGCGGAGGAAACAGTAATATTTCTGCAGGCTCACAATTTTTTATCATGACAGGAGAACGTAAGTCATTGGATGGAAATTTCGCTGTGATTGGTAAAGTCATAAATGGTTTTGAAGTGGTTGATAAAGTGAATGAAGCGGAATGCCATGAAAGAGTCTATCGTGACACAATTAAATTTTTCACTCCAAAAGAACCACAGCGTATGAAACGTGTGTGGGTAGATACATTCGGAGAAGAATATGAAGCACCAAAAACAAAGATACCGTCAGAAGAGTTTCTGGCAGAAGAACGAGAACTGGATGCACTCGTTGAGTTTCATGTGAGATAGATTTGGATTTGTCTACTTTAAATACGGACGAATTACTTGCTTGCTATCTTTGCTCCAACGCTCCACTGCCTTTAACTTCATCTAGTATCCGTAAAGAAATTAAAATGGTCGCCGAGAGCAGCTCTCATTCTAATTTCTTAACGGCTACACGATGAATTTGCAGTTGTTCCACTTAACTTCCGCGTCAGATAGCAAGCAAGTAACTCTGTGCGTAGTTGAAAGCAGAAAATCCGCAAAAATATAATGCATGCAAGCTGTGTTTACCACGCTTGCATGCATTTATAATTGTTCTTATCAAAATTATCTACGCACAAAATTCAGCGTTGAATTTGTACGTTATAAGTTTTATACATCTAAATGTTTATTTGCAGTCGACAGCATCAATTTAATTCTATTCAACTGATTTACTTCACTTGCACCTGGATCGTAGTCAATCGCCACAATATTTGCTTTTGGATATCGTCTGCGAAGTTCTTTAATAACTCCTTTTCCAACAACATGGTTTGGCAAGCAGGCAAATGGCTGTGTACATACAATGTTTGGTGCACCATTGTGAATGAGTTCCAACATTTCCCCTGTCAGGAACCATCCTTCCCCTGTTTGATTTCCAAGTGATACAATATCTTTTGCCATATCAGCAAGTTTTGCAATATCAGCAGGAGCATCAAAATGTTTACTTGCTTTGAATGCGTCTGTCGCTGGCTTACGGAACCATTCTAAGAACTTGATTCCTATATTACATAAGAATGCTGTCTTCTTGCTCATTCCAAGTTTTTCTGCTTTGAAATTACTGTTGTAGAAGCAGTAGAGGAAGAAGTCAAGCAGATCAGGCACAACGGCTTCTGCACCTTCCTGTTCTAATAAATCAACCAGGTAATTGTTTGCGGTAGGAGAGAATTTTACAAGGATTTCTCCAACCACACCGACTCTTGGTTTCTTGATATCAAGCATTGGAAGATTATCAAATTCTTCAATGATCTCTTTACACATCTTACAGAATACACGTCTCTTTGGATGTGGCTGTGTTACAAATTCAATACATTTTGCTTTCCATTTTTCATGAAGTGCATTTGCAGAACCTGGAACAGCTTCGTATGGGCGGACACGATAAAGTGCACGCATAAAGATATCACCAAATACAGCCGAATATACAAGTTTCAGTGCAAGCGGTACTGTGATCTTAAATCCTGGATTTCCTTCCAGACCGCTTAAGTTCAATGAAATAACAGGAATATGAGGATATCCTGCTTTTTCCAATGCACGGCGGATAAATCCGATATAGTTTGATGCACGACATCCACCACCTGTCTGAGTCATGATGATCGCCAATTTGTCTGTATCATATTTACCAGAAAGAATGGCATCCATAACCTGACCAACAACAAGAAGTGAAGGGTAGCAGGCATCGTTATTTACATATTTCAAACCGGCATTGATCGCATCTTTGTTTGCGTTTTGTAATACTTCAATCTTGTATCCACAGGTACGCATTGCAGGTTCCAGGATGTCAAAATGAATTGGTGACATCTGAGGACAAAGGATCGTGTAATCCTTTCGCATTTCTTCTGTGAATGAAACTTTTTCGATGGAAGACGGTACAATTTCACGTTCCATATGTTTTTCTTCTCTTACACGGATGGCAGAGAGAAGCGAACGGATACGGATTCTGGCAGCACCGAGGTTGTTTACTTCGTCGATTTTCAATGATGTATAAATTTTACCTGATTTGGTTAAAATATCGGCAACAGCATCTGTTGTTACGGCATCCACACCGCAGCCAAATGAATTAAGCTGAATCAGGTCCAGATTTTCTTTTGTCTTCACATAGTTTGCTGCTGCATACAGTCTTGAGTGATACATCCATTGGTCAAGTACGATGAGTGGACGTTCTACCGGATTCAGATGAGAGATAGAATCCTCTGTTAATACAGCGATATCATATGAAGTAATGAGTTCTGGAATACCATGGTTGATCTCAGCATCAATGTGGTATGGGCGGCCAGCAAGAACGATTCCGCGTTTACCTGTTTTGTCAAGATATGCGATGGTTTCTTCCCCTTTGCGTCTCATATCTTCACGGCAGGCAGCGAGTTCTTCCCATGCAAGGTGAACTGCTTGCTTGATTTCCTGTGCAGAAATGGAGAATTCTTTTGATAATTCTTCAATCAGACGGCTGGAAATCGTTTCTTCACTTTTGAATGATAAAAATGGACTCTTGAAATTCACACTGCCGTTTGTGATTTCGTCCATATTGTTTTTAATGTTTTCCGGATAAGATGTAACAATCGGACAGTTGTAATGATTGTCAGCATCTTGGAATTCCTGACGTTCATAAGGAATACATGGATAGAAAATAAATTCGATTCCCTGATCGATCAGCCATTTTACATGTCCATGTGCCAGCTTTGCAGGATAGCACTCAGATTCGCTTGGGATAGACTCGATACCTAATTCATAAATCTTACGGTTAGAAGCAGGAGAGAGCACTACGCGGAATCCTAATGCATTGAAGAATGTAAACCAGAATGGGTAGTTTTCATACATGTTTAAGACACGTGGGATACCAACCATACCTCTGGTTGCTTTTTCTTCTGATAATGGTTCATAGCCAAAATATCTTTGTGATTTATATTCAAATAAGTTTGGAACTGTCTTTGTTGCTTTTTCTTTACCAACACCTCGTTCACAGCGGTTACCAGTGATAAAACGACGGCCGCCATTGAATGTATTGATCGTAAGACGACAGTTGTTTGTACATCCACGACATTTCATCATGTTGGTGCTGTAAGTCATGTTTTCAATCTCTTCGATAGAAAGCATTGTTGTCTCTTTGCCTTCTTTATAACGTTCTCTGGCAATGAGAGCAGCTCCGAAAGCACCCATGATTCCGGCAATGTCTGGTCTTACAGCTTCACAGCCTGCAATTTTCTCAAAACTGCGAAGAACTGCATTGTTGTAGAAAGTTCCACCCTGTACCACGATACGCTTTCCAAGTTCAGAGGCATCAGATACTTTGATTACCTTGAATAAGGCGTTTTTAATAACAGAATATGCCAGTCCGGCAGAAATATCTGCAACAGAAGCGCCTTCTTTCTGTGCCTGTTTTACCTTTGAGTTCATAAAAACAGTACAACGTGTTCCAAGATCGATTGGATGATTTGCAAACAATGCTTCGTGTGCAAAATCTTCTACACTATAATTCAGTGATTTGGCAAATGTTTCGATAAACGATCCACAGCCTGAAGAGCATGCTTCGTTAAGCTGCACACTGTCTACTGTCTGATTTTTGATCTTGATACATTTCATATCCTGACCGCCGATGTCAAGAATGCAGTCTACATCAGGTTCAAAGAAGGATGCAGCGTAATAGTGAGAGACAGTCTCAACTTCGCCTTCATCCAGTAAAAGTGCAGCCTTGATCAGGGCTTCACCATAACCTGTCGAACAAGAATGTACGATCTTCACATCTTTTGGAAGTTTACTGTAAATATCTTTGATTGCCGAGATTGTCGTGCCAAGAGGGTTACCATCATTTCCATGATAGAATGAATAAAGTAAAGTACCATCTTCTCCGACAAGTGCAGCTTTTGTAGTAGTGGAACCGGCATCAATACCGAGGAATGCTTTTCCTTTGTAGGTAGCCAGATCTGCGACAGGCACCTGATGTTTCGCATGTCTGTCTGTAAATTCTTTATAATCTTTTTCACTGGCAAAAAGTGGATCCAGACGTTCTACTTCGAATTCCATTTCAATACGGTTTTCGAGACGATTTTGCATGTCTCTTAAAGAAATATGTAAGTCTCTCTTTGAATTTAAAGCAGAACCGATAGCGGCAAATAAGTGCGAACGATGAGGGAAGATCGTGTGTTCATCATCCAGTTTTAATGTTCGTACAAATGCAGCGCGAAGCTCTGATAAAAAGTGGAGAGGTCCACCCAAAAATGCCACATGACCGCGGATTGGTTTACCGCAGGCAAGACCACTGATCGTCTGGTTTACTACAGCCTGAAAAATAGAAGCCGACAAATCTTCTTTAGTTGCTCCTTCATTGATCAATGGCTGAATGTCTGTTTTCGCAAATACACCGCAGCGGGCAGCGATTGTATAAAGTGCTTTATAATCCTTAGCATATTCATTAAGACCGGTTGCGTCTGTCTGCAAAAGAGAAGCCATCTGGTCAATAAAAGAACCTGTACCTCCGGCACAGATACCGTTCATACGTTGTTCTACATTACCGCCTTCGAAATAAATGATCTTGGCATCTTCACCGCCAAGCTCAATTGCAACATCTGTCTGAGGTGCATAGTCTTGAAGCGCAGTTGAAACTGCGATTACTTCCTGTACAAATGGTACATCCAAATGCTTAGCCAATGTAAGACCACCAGAACCAGTGATGACTGGTGATACTTGAATTGGCCCCAACTTGTAAATTGCACGGCCTAACAAATCGGAAAGTGTTTCCTGAATATTTGCAAAATGTCGTTCGTAGTCGGAGAATAATACATCATTCTGCTCATCGAGAATGGCAATTTTAACGGTAGTTGATCCAATATCAATACCCAAAGTGTATCTATTCTGTTTGCTCATATATGTACTCCTTCTAGAAAAAATCATCTTTTGTTTCCTATTTATATGTTACCTTCGGTTTTTGGAAACCTCGTGAAACATTTTACGCCTATTTAATTTTAATTTCAAATAAAATTTTGGTAAAGATTTAAAAACTTATCTAAAATAGGTTACTCAGATTGACAAAAGGGGGCGAGAAAAGATACAATTATTACAGCATGACTGGAAGGAGCGATGACATGAATTGGATGAATAAGCTAGAAAAAAAGTTCGGAAGATATGCGATAAAAAATCTGATGTTATATATTACGATCTTATATGCGATCGGCTTTCTTATAGTTGAGTTTGCGCCGATGTTCTATTTACAATATTTATCGATGGATGTAAATGCAATTCTGCACGGACAGATCTGGCGCCTGGTTACATTTATCATATTTCCGCCTAGTACAAACGTATGGTTCATTTTGATCACCTTGTATCTGTACTATTCGATTGGACGCGAGCTGGAATATGTATGGGGTGCATTCAGATTCAATCTGTATTTTTTTACCGGAGTGTTACTGCACATTATTGCAGCATTTATCACGTATTTTGTTTTTGATGTTTCATTTTTGACATTGATGGGTGCTTCTTATTTGAATCTGTCACTTTTCTTTGCTTATGCAACAATATACCCGAATCAGCAGTTCTTGATGTTTATGGTGATTCCGGTAAAGGCAAAGTATCTGGCATGGATTGATGCGGCATATTTTGGTTATACAATTTTGCAGGCATTCTTACCGGCATATGGCGGAAGTGGAGCAGGGTACTTGTATAAAGCCAATGCACTTGCAGCGTTTGTATCGATCTTAAACTTCTTGATCTTCTTCTTTTCTTCAAGAAAGATGAAGAGATTTTCACCAAGAGAAGTAAAGAGAAAGCAGACTTACCACAGAGCAGTGCGGGAAGGACAAAAGAAGCAGATGAATTATAACGGGGCAAAGCATAGATGTGCAATCTGCGGTCGTACAGAACTTGACGATGACAGATTGGAATTCCGTTATTGTTCGAAATGTAATGGCAATTATGAATATTGTCAGGATCATTTATTTACGCATGAACATGTAAAATAGTTACACAATAAACATTACAAAAATCAAAGGAATGAAGGAGAAAGCAACATGAAAAAGACAAAAATCATTTGCACAATGGGGCCAACAACAAGTGACCGCGCAGTAGTAAAAAAACTTGCAGAGAGCGGAATGGATATTGCGCGTTTCAATTTCTCACATGGCAGCCATGAAGAACAAAAAGAAAGAATGGATATGTTAAAATCTGTTCGTGATGAGGTTGGAAAACCAATCGCGATCTTGCTCGATACAAAAGGACCGGAGATTCGTACAGGATTGTTAAAAGACGGTAAAAAAGTAACATTGGTAGAAGGACAGCTTTTCACACTTACTACAGAAGAAATCATAGGTGATGAAAAGAAAGTGTCTATTACTTATGATGGACTTGCAGAAGACGTTGAGATTGGAAAGAAGATTCTGATCGATGATGGTTTGATCGAATTAGAAGTTAAGAATATCGTTGGTTCTGAGATTGTCTGTCAGGTATTAAACGGTGGTGAATTGGGTCAACGTAAGGGGGTTAACGTGCCAAATGTACCAGTAAGACTGCCTGCATTGACACAAAAAGACCGCGAAGACATCAGATTTGGTGTAGAACAGGGAATCGACTTTATTGCAGCATCATTTGTACGTTCTGCAGAAGGTATCCTTGAGATCAAAGCCTTATTAAAAGAATGCAAAGCACCATATATCCCAATCATTGCGAAGATTGAAAATGGTGAAGGTATTAAGAATATTGATGAGATTCTTCACTGTGCAGATGGTATCATGGTTGCACGTGGTGACCTTGGTGTTGAAATTCCAGCAGAAGAATTACCACACTTACAAAAATGGATCATTCAGAAATGTAACGATGCTTTCAAACCAGTTATTACTGCAACACAGATGCTGGATTCTATGATGAGAAATCCAAGACCAACAAGAGCAGAAGTAACAGACGTTGCTAATGCTGTATATGATGGAACAGATGCGGTAATGTTATCTGGTGAGACTGCAAACGGAAAATATCCAGTAGAAGCATTAAACATGATGGTGAAGATCGTAAAAGATGCAGAATCACATCTGGATTATGATGCATTACTCACAAAAGTAAGAGTACAACGTAAGAAGAGTATTTCAAATTCAATCGGATATTCTTCAGTAGCAACATCTATGCATTTAAATGCAAAATGCATTATTACACCAACTGCATCAGGCTCTACAGCAAGAGTAGTTTCTAAATTCAAACCAAAAGCATTGATCGTAGGTGTAACACCAAATGAAGAAACACTTCGCAGAATGCAGATTTACAGAGGTGTATATCCAATCAAATCAGTTCCTTATTCAACAACAGAGGAGATTTTTGAAGAATCAATTGAACTTACAAAAGTAAAAGGCGTTGTTGAACCAGGCGATATCGTGGTTGTGACAGCAGGAATCCCATCAACAAGTATGAAACATGCAAATGAAGGCATGAGCAACATGATGAGAATTGCAATTGTACATTAATATACAGGGGCGGTTATTTTACCGCCTCTTTTAATTTGCTGGGAATTATAACAAAATACATTGCATCAAAAAAATATATATGGTATACTATTATAGATTGTGAGCAAGATTTAGTACCGAGACCACTGAAAAGTATATTTTGTATTTAAACCTAAAATGTGTTTTTCAGTAGTTTCGGATATCTTGCCCAATGAATGAAAATTAAAAGGAGAATAATATATGTTCAAACAGTTTGAAATGGAATTAGCCGGCAGAACTCTTCGTGCTGATATCGGCAGAGTTGCAGCTCAGGCAAACGGTGCAGTTCTTATGCACTATGGTGAAACTGTTGTATTATCAACAGCAACAGCATCAGAAAAACCAAGAGAAGGAATCGATTTCTTTCCTCTTAGCGTAGAATATGAAGAAAAATTATATGCAGTAGGTAAAATCCCAGGAGGATTCAACAAAAGAGAAGGAAAAGCATCTGAAAATGCAATCCTTACATCTCGTGTAATTGACAGACCAATGAGACCATTGTTCCCAAAAGATTACAGAAATGATGTTACATTAAACAACATGGTAATGTCAGTTGATCCAGACTGCACACCAGAACTTACAGCAATGTTAGGTTCAGCAATTGCCACAGCAATTTCTGATATCCCATTCGATGGTCCAACATCTACAACACAAGTTGGTTTGATCGATGGAGAATTTGTATTCAACCCAAATGCAGCTCAAAGAGCAGTATCAGACTTAAACTTAACAGTTGCTTCTACAAGAGACAAAGTTATCATGATCGAAGCTGGTGCAAACGAAGTTCCAGAAGCTAAGATGATCGAAGCTATCTTTGCAGCTCACGAAGTAAACCAGGAAGTAATCAAATTCATCGACAAGATCGTTGCTGAATGTGGTAAACCAAAACACGAATATACAAGCTGTGCAGTTCCAGAAGAATTATTTGCAGCTATGAAAGAAATCGTTACTCCAGAAGAAATGGAAGTAGCAGTATTCACAGATGTAAAACAAGTAAGAGAAGAAAACTTACGTGTGATCCGTGAAAAATTAGAAGAAACATTTGCTGACACTGAAAAATATCCAGATGGAGAAGCATGGTTAGCAATCTTAGGCGAAGCATTATATCAATATCAGAAAAAGACTGTACGTAAGATGATCTTAAAAGACCACAAACGTCCAGACGGAAGAGCAATTGATCAGATCAGACCACTTGCTGCTGAAACAGATATTATTCCTAGAGTACATGGTTCAGCAATGTTTACACGTGGACAGACACAGATCTGTACAGTTACAACATTAGGACCTTTATCAGACGCTCAGAAATTAGACGGTTTAGATGAAGCTGAAACATCTAAGAGATATATGCATCACTACAACTTCCCTGCATACTCAGTAGGTGAAACAAAACCTTCAAGAGGACCAGGACGTCGTGAAATCGGTCACGGTGCATTAGCAGAAAGAGCATTGGTTCCAGTTCTTCCAAGCGAAGCAGAATTCCCATATGCAATCCGTACAGTATCTGAAACATTTGAATCAAATGGTTCTACATCACAGGCTTCTGTATGTGCATCAAGTATGTCACTTATGGCAGCAGGTGTACCTATCAAAGCACCAGTTGCAGGTATCTCAGCAGGTCTTGTAACAGGCGAAACAGATGACGATTACATCGTATTGACAGATATCCAAGGTCTCGAAGACTTCTTTGGAGATATGGACTTTAAGGTAGCTGGTACACACAAAGGTATCACAGCAATTCAGATGGATATCAAGATTCATGGTTTAACAAGACCAATCATCGAAGAAGCAATTGCTTGCACAAAGAAAGCAAGAACATACATCTTAGATGAAGTTATGGCAAAAGCAATCGCAGAGCCACGTCCAGAAGTTGGACAATATGCTCCAAAGATTCGTCAAATGCAGATCGATCCAGCTAAGATTGGTGATGTTGTCGGACAACGTGGTAAGACAATCAACGCTATCATCGAACAGACAGGCGTTAAGATCGATATCACAGATGACGGTGCAGTTTCAGTTTGCGGCGTAGATGCAGAAGGCATGGACGAAGCAATGAGAATGATCGCTACAATCGTTACAGATTTCGAAGCAGGACAAGTATTCGAAGGTAAAGTAGTTAGCATCAAAGAATTTGGTGCATTTATTGAATTCGCTCCAGGAAAAGAAGGGATGGTACACATTTCTAAGATTTCTAAGGAAAGAATCAAACAAGTAGAAGACGTTCTTACATTAGGTGACAAAGTAAAAGTTGTTTGCCTTGGAAAAGACAAAATGGGAAGAATCAGCTTCTCAATGAAAGATGTAGTTGAAGAATAAAAAGGATAAGAAAGATAAAGAAGCGTGTCGCGAAAGCGGCACGTTTTTTTATCTTTTTTGCGTTCTAAACTCCAACTTGTCTCATATATTGTTTCAAGAGGTGAGGAAAATGAGAGGGCAGGAGATTGCAAGGATACTGAGCAGAGACATCAGAAAGACGTTGGAAAGACAAAGTCTGCAATACAATAAAGTACAGGAAATCAGACTCCGGATTGGAAAACCGCTTATGATGCTTTATGCGGATCAGGAGTGGATTTTTGAAGATATCGTAAGAAGAGAAGCGTTTCAGGAGATGCTGGAATACGTCAGCAACTATTCTTTATATGCATATGAAAATGAGTTGAAGCAGGGATTTATCACAATTGAGGGGGGGCATCGTGTGGGAATGGCAGGACAGGTTGTAGTTGAAAATGGGAAAGTGAAGAATCTAAAGCAGATTTCTTCTATGAACATCCGCGTAGCGCATGAAGTATTGAATTGTGCAGACATTGTTTTCCCGTATATTACGGAAGAAAGAAGAATGTGCCATACGCTGATCATATCACCGCCAAGATGCGGGAAGACGACGCTGCTTCGTGATCTGATCCGGCAGGTTTCGGATGGGAATAAATGGATCAAAGGATGTACGGTAGGAGTGGTGGATGAAAGATCGGAGATCGGAGGCTGTTATCTGGGAGTGCCGCAGAATCAGGTGGGAATCCGAACGGATATTTTAGACTGCTGCCCAAAGGCAGAGGGAATGTTGATGCTGATTCGTGCAATGTCCCCGGATGTGATCGCAGTAGATGAGATCGGAAGCCCGGAGGATGTGCATGCCTTGGAATATGCGATGCATTGTGGGTGCAAGATGGTTGCAACGGTACATGGCAGGTCCATGGATGAAATCCGGAAAAAACCATTGTTTGAAGATTTGGTAAAAGCGCATCGTTTTGAACGATATATTGTACTTGGTAATCGTCATCACATTGGAGAAATCGAAGGTATCTACAATAGCCGTGGAACCCTTCTGTTCAAGGAAGCGTAGTGATGATAAAGGGGATAGGATGTGTAGTGATCCTGATTTCATCGGCGCTATTGGGTTACGCACAGGGACAGGAAGTAAGGCAGGAAGTAAAAAACTTAGAAGAATTAGAACGGATTTTTGTTTTGATCAAGAAGGAAATGGAATATACCAGGGCACCATTTGCAGAGATCTTCCGAAAACTTGCATGCAAAACTGATGGGATGTGGAGACCATGGCTGGAAGAGGTGTCAAAAGAATTGGAAGAAAAAAGGGATCGGACTTTTATGGAAATCTGGAAAAGTTCCATAGAGGAATATGTAAAAGGGAACAGTATTAAGAAAGAAGTGCTGGAAGAATTGATTTCCGTCGGAAATAATCTGGGACACCCAGAAAACTTGGAATTGTATCTGGAGAATTTAGAATTTGTGATCAAAAATACGAGAGAAGAAGCAAAGACAAAGAAGAAATTATATCAAAGCATGGGAGTAATGGGTGGATTTTTCCTGGTGATCCTATTGCTTTAAGAGAGGAGAAAAGCATGACGGTCAATTTGATTTTTAAGATTGCTGCGGTAGGAATTCTGGTATCAATCCTGTGTCAGGTTTTAAAGCATAGTGGACGGGATGAACATGCCTTTTTAACGAGTTTTGCAGGACTGTTATTGGTATTGTTCTGGCTGATTCCTTATATATATGAATTATTTGAATCAATAAAAGGATTGTTTGAGTTATGAGTATTCTAAAAATTGGAATCATTGGAATTGCAGGTGTACTGCTTGCAACACAGATCAAACAGCATAAAGCAGAATATGGCATTTATATTTGTATTGCAATCAGTCTTCTGATTTTCTTTCAGATCACGGGATATCTGGAGCAGATTATGGATGCGCTGAAAGAAATCATAGAGTTTGTTGAGATGGATCATGCATACATAGGTACGATTTTGAAAATGCTTGGAATTACATATATTTCTGAATTTGCCTCTGGTATCTGCAAAGATGCAGGATATCAGACGATAGCTGCGCAGATTGAAATATTTACAAAAGTGACGATTTTAGTACTCAGTATGCCGATCATGCTTGCGCTCCTAAAGACAATACAGCATTTTCTGGGATAAGCAGGAGGAAGGATGAAAAAGATAGCAGTCTTGGTAGTTTTGCTCTGGTTTCTGCTTCCGGCAACAGTATGTGCGGAAGAAATTCAGGGTGAAACGCAGGAACAGATTTTTGAAAAATTCGATTTTGGAGAAATGGATCAGCTCCTGGATGAGATCTTTCCAAATCAAAAATTGAATTTTAAAGAGACGCTTTTGGGGCTGATGAGTGGAGATGTGGAACTGAGTCTGAGCCTGATCAAAGATCTGGTAGTAGATCAATTTACCTATGAATTCAGGAACAGCAAATCCAGTATGATCCACATCCTGATCATCGCGATAGTCGCTGCCGTATTTCATAATTTTGCAGGAGTATTTCAAAACAACCAAATATCGGAACTTAGTTTTTATGTGTTGTACATGCTGCTGATCACAATCTGCCTTGACAGCTTCCGCGTATTGATGGATTCGGTAGAAAATGGAATTGGAAATCTTCTGGAATTTCTGAAAATACTGAGCCCGGTCTATTTTATGGCCGTTGCGATCGCCACGGGGAGTGTGACATCCATTGCATTCTACAACTTGATCTTACTTCTTATTTATATCATAGAAAGTCTGGTGTTAAGTATTTTACTTCCCGTCGTTCAGATTTATATGGTGATCCGGATTCTGAATGATCTGTCATCAGAAGAGTTCCTTTCCAAATTTGCAGAACTTTTACAGACGGTGATCGTATGGACACTGCGGACTGTCTTTGGCGGCGTGATCGGAATCAACATCATACAGGGACTGCTAAGTCCGGCGATCGATTATGTGAAACGAAGTATTCTGACCAAAGGGGGAGAAGCGATTCCGATCGTTGGAAATGCGGTGGGAAGTGTGACAGAGATCATCCTTGGAACCGCTGTTTTGATAAAAAACAGTATTGGAATATTGGGGGCACTCATTTGTGTTGCAATCTGCCTAAGTCCGATGATTCAAATGGCGGTCATTGTACTCTTATACAAATTAACGGCAGCATTGATTCAGCCGATTTCCGATAAACGCATGGTTGGATGTATCAGCAGCATGGCAGACGGCTCTACCTTACTTCTTCGGATCATTTTTACTTCCTGTATGCTGTTTTTGCTCTCGATTGCCATTGTCGCAGCTACGACTTCTTAGGCGGAAAGGAGGATTTATGTTTCAATACATATATCAATGGATCGAAAATATCGCATTTTATCTGGTTGTGATCACAGCGGTAATCCAACTGGTTCCCAATAACAGCTATAAAAAATATATCCGCTTTTTTACAGGTCTTATCCTGGTAATCCTGCTGGCAAATCCGATCATGAAAATTTTTCAGATAGAGGAAACGTTTGAGGCTTTTTATGAAGAGGCGGACTATGAACGAAAACTTGAGGAAATAGAAAATGCAACAAAATATTTGGAGGACATTTCGTTTGAAACTCAATAAGAATAACATTCTGATCCTGCTGTTGGTTGGGATACTGTTAGTCGTGATTGCCATTCCAACCAGCGAGAATCAGTGTGAGACAGAATATGGAACAGAAATTGAAATCAGACTGGAGAACATTCTTGAAAAAATGGAGGGTGTGGGAGAGGTGAAGGTTATGGTAACTTATCAGGATAACGATGAAGTGGAAGGAATCGCGGTGATCGCGGATGGCGGAGGTGATTCTGTCATTGTAAAAAACATTACGGAGGTGGTTCAAGCATTATTTGATGTGGAATCGCATAAAATTAAGGTGATAAAAGCGAATTAAAACAGGAGGTCAAACATTTGAAACGTCTATTCAAAAAGAATCAAATCATCATCACATCACTTGCAATCATGATTGCAATCGCAGGGTATCTGAATTATTCGGGGAAAATATTTGGTGAAAATCTGTCAGGTGCAGATGATGAAGTTGCAAATCAGAAACTTTTGGATATCAGTCTGGAAGAGGGCGATGTCGGGATTGAGGATACACCGGGAGAAGCGGTCCTGACAAGTGGAAACACAAGCGGGATTGTAGCAGAAGCAAAGGTGACACGTGAGCAGGTACGTGCGAAGAACAAGGAGACGCTGCTTGAAATCATCAACAACGAAAATCTGTCTGATGAGCAGAAACAGGACGCAGTAGCCCAGATGATCGCGATGACAAAGATCGCAGAACAGGAGGCAGCCGTTGAGACATTGCTTCTTTCAAAAGGTTTTTCAGAGGTAGTGGTAAATCTTACAGAGACAAGTGCAGATGTTGTGGTAAACAGCGATGAATTGACCGATGCGAACCGGGCTCAGATTGAAGACATTATTACCAGAAAAACAGAAATTTCTCCGGAAAATATTGTAATTACCTCAATGCGTGAATAAATACTGTTTGCAGAGAAATAATAGTTGTGATAGACTAGAAAAGATGTAGAAAAAGATTTTGTAGAATAACGTAGGAGAAGATCATGTCAAATATTACAAATGAGATTAAGAAAAGAAGAACATTTGCAATCATCTCGCATCCCGATGCAGGAAAGACAACATTAACAGAAAAGTTTTTATTATATGGAGGTGCCATCAATCAGGCTGGTTCTGTAAAAGGAAAAGCAACTGCAAAGCATGCAGTATCTGACTGGATGGAGATTGAAAAGGAGAGAGGGATTTCCGTTACATCTTCTGTACTCCAGTTCAATTATGATGGATATTGTATCAACATTCTTGATACACCAGGTCACCAGGACTTCTCAGAAGATACATACCGTACATTGATGGCAGCAGACTCAGCGGTAATGGTGATCGACGGTTCAAAAGGTGTTGAAGCGCAGACAAGAAAGTTATTCAAAGTATGTGTAATGCGCCATATTCCGATTTTTACATTTATCAACAAGATGGACCGTGAAGCAATGGACACATTTGAACTTCTGGATGATATTGAGAAGGAACTTGGAATTGCAACATGTCCGATCAACTGGCCAATTGGCTGTGGAAAGGAATTCCGAGGTGTTTTCGACAGAGAACATCAGGAGATTGAATTGTTCTCAGATACGAAAAAAGGAACTTCTATGGGTGAAGTAAGAAAGATTGCATTAGATGACCCAGAAGTGGATACACTGATTACTGCGGATCAAAAAGCACAGCTCAATGATGAGATTGAGCTTCTTGACGGAGCAAGTGCAGAACTTGATATGGAACTTGTAAGCAAGGGAGAATTGTCTCCGGTATTCTTTGGTTCAGCGCTTACAAACTTTGGTGTAGAGACTTTCTTAAAACACTTTTTGAAGATGACAAGTTCACCACTTCCAAGAATGTCAGACAAAGGTGAGATCGATCCAATGACAGAAAAGGATTTCTCAGCATTTGTTTTCAAGATTCAGGCAAATATGAATAAAGCGCACCGTGACCGAATCGCATTTATGAGAATCTGTTCAGGTGAGTTTGAAGCTGGTATGGATGTATTTCATATTCAGGGAGGCAAAAAGGTTCGACTTTCACAGCCACAACAGATGATGGCAAGTGAAAGAAAGATGATCGATAAGGCATATGGCGGAGATATTATCGGGGTATTTGATCCAGGTATTTTCTCGATCGGTGATACACTCACTACTTCTGCTGAAAAGTTTGCATATGAAGGTATTCCAACATTCGCACCAGAACATTTTGCAAGAGTACGTCAGGTAGATACGATGAAACGTAAGCAATTCCTCAAAGGGGTCAACCAGATCGCGCAGGAAGGTGCAATTCAGATCTTCCAGGAATATAACACTGGTATGGAAGAAATCATCGTTGGTGTAGTAGGGGTACTTCAATTTGATGTATTAAAATATCGTTTGGAAAATGAATATAATGTAGAGATCAAATTAGAGCCATTGCCATACGAACACATTCGTTGGATTGAAAACAAAGACATTAATCTGGATAAACTGGTTGGTACTTCAGATATGAAGAAGATCAAAGATTTGAAAGACAGACCATTATTGTTGTTTGTCAACAGCTGGAGTGTACGAATGACACTGGAACGTAATGAAGGCCTTGTTTTATCAGAGTTTGGACGCTCATAGACAAAGTTTCTATTTGCAAATAGAGACAAATTTGTTATAATAGAAGCATCAAACCAGTTTGGGAGGTTTTAGATTATGGGAAACGAAATGAACAATAACTATACAATCGAATTACAAAATGAATCAGGAGAAGTTGTAGTAGCAGACGAAGTAGTTGCAGTGATTGCCGGATTAGCTGTTATGGAAGTGGAAGGCGTTGCATCTATGAAAGGTGATGCTACAAAAGAATTGATCAGCAAGATCGGTAAGAAGTCTTTATCAAAAGGTGTTCGTGTAGATATCTTAGAAGATGTTGTTACAGTTTCAATTGCTGTTAATATTAAATACGGATATAACGTGATGGATATTGCCGGAAAGATTCAGGAAAAAGTAAAAGGTGCGATTGAAAACATGACTGGACTTACTGTGGCTGATGTTAATATTCGAGTATCAGGCGTAGAGGTAGAAGCATAATTAAATTGAATATAATCTTACTAAAAAAGAGTTCGGTCGAACTCTTTTTTTATACTTTTGTAGTGGTTTACAAGCGGTAAAAGATTGTAGTATAATAACCAATGAAGTATGCACATTACAAGGTTTAGAATTGTGATGTGATACGAGTATAAATTAGAATGTTACGAGGTAAAAAGATGAGTAGATCAGAATTAAGAGAGCATGTTTTTAGAATGTTATTCCGTATCGAGTTTAATGATGAAAAAGAGATGAAAGAACAGGAAAAGCTCTATTTTGAATTACTGGATGAAGTAGCAGAAAAAGAACAAGAATATATTTTGAACAGATACAGAGCAATTGTTGAAAAGATGGAAGAGATTGATCAGTTGCTCAATGAATTATCGACAGGCTGGAAGACTTCACGTATGAATCGTGTGGATCTGACAATCTTAAGATTGGCAACTTACGAATTGAAATATGATGAAGATGTGCCAACAGGTGTTGCGATCAATGAAGCAGTAGAACTTGCAAAAAGATACAGTAGTGATTCGGGTCCTGCATTTATCAACGGTGTGTTGGCAAAAGTAGCGAATTAGGAGCAGCACAGCATGCGAAAAATGAATTCTGTATATACAGTCAGACAAGTGAACTCCTATATCAAGAATATGTTCACACAGGATTTTCTGTTGAATCGTCTTTATGTCAAGGGAGAGGTATCGAATTGCAAATACCACACGTCAGGTCATATCTATTTTTCTTTGAAAGATGAGTCTGGTTCCATTGCCTGCATCATGTTTGCAGGACAGCGAAGCGGACTTGGTTTTCGTATGCAGGATGGGCAGCAGGTGATTGTGCTTGGCAGTGTGACGACGTATGAGCGAGATGGGAAGTATCAACTATATGCAAAAGAGATTATTCTGGATGGCGCAGGTCTTTTGTATGAAAGATTTGAAGCCTTAAAGAAAGAACTCAGTGAGATGGGGATGTTTGCAGAAGAATACAAGCAGCCAATCCCAAGATTTGCAAAAAGGATCGGGATCGTCACAGCGCCGACCGGTGCGGCGATTCGGGATATTATGAACATCTCATATAGAAGGAACCCGTATGTACAGCTTATTCTGTATCCAGCACTGGTGCAGGGAGAAGGCGCAGCAGCGAGTATTGTAAAAGGAATCGAGACTCTGGACAAAAAAGGTGTAGATGTGATCATCGTAGGTCGCGGGGGCGGCTCTATAGAAGATTTATGGGCATTCAATGAAGAAGTGGTAGCAAGAGCGATTTTTCATTGTACAACACCGATCATATCTGCGGTAGGACACGAGACAGATACGACGATTGCAGACTATGTGGCGGATCTGCGTGCACCGACACCATCTGCAGCCGCTGAGCTGGCAGTATTTGATCATCAGGCGGTCATGCAGTATATGATGGAGCGTCAGATACAGCTTGGAAAAGCGATGCGCCAGAAGATTCAGTTGGAACGAATGAAAGCAGACCGATACAGGTTAAAAATGAATTATCTGCATCCGGGAGTACGTTTGCGTGAGCAGCAGCAGCTTTTCGTGGAATACGAACAAAGGCTGCGTTTTGCAATGGAAAAGAAATTGACAGCCAATAAGCAGAAGCTGGCAATTCGAATTGAGCGCATGAAAGGATTATCTCCTTTGACAAAATTAAATCAGGGATTTTCTTATGTGACGGATGCGTCAGATCGAACTGTAAAAAGTGTACAGGATATCAGAAAAGAAGATAAATTGACAATTTATGTGACAGATGGGATAGTGAAAGCCAGAGTAGAAGATACTATCCAGAAAGATACTGTCCCAGAATATAGTATTTGGGAGGATCACCGTGAGTAATACAGAAAAAGAACGAGTTTTGGAAAATGTATTTGAAGAACTTGATCAGGTTGTAGCGCAGCTTGAAGGGGCTGAGGTATCTTTGGAAGAGTCCTTTCAGCTTTATCATAAAGGAATGGAGCTTCTGAAAGAGTGCAATGCCAAGATAGATGCAGTTGAGAAGCAGATGTTGATTTTAGATGAAAATGGAGAGCAGCATGACTTATAAAGAATTAAAAAAGGAAAAGGTTCAGCAGATTGAACAGCTTTTAACAGAATACCTTCCAGAAAAGACTGGTTATCAAAAAGAAATCATGGATGCTATGGAGTATAGCGTGATGGCAGGCGGCAAAAGATTACGCCCTATGCTCATGAAAGAAACATATTCTTTATTTGCAGAAGATGACAGGGACGCAAAGATTGTAGAGCCTTTTATGGCAGCGATTGAGATGATCCATACGTATTCTCTGGTACATGATGATCTTCCTGCAATGGATAATGATGATTATCGAAGAGGAAGAAAGACAACACATGTGGTATATGGGGAAGCCATGGGGATTTTAGCAGGAGATGCACTTCTTAATTTTGCATTCGAGACTGCGGCTAAGGCATTTTCTATGTTTCCAGAGAAGAGTCTTTTGATTGGAAAAGCACTTCAGATACTTTCAAAGAAAGCCGGAATCTATGGCATGATCGGAGGTCAGGTTGTAGATGTTACAAGTGTGGGACAAAGTCTGTCAAAAGAAGTTTTAGATTTTATTTATGAATTAAAGACGAGTGCACTGATCGAGAGTGCCATGATGATTGGCGCTATTCTTGCAGGTGCAGGCGATGAAGATATAAAGAAGATTGAGACCATTGCGAAAAATGTTGGAATCGCATTCCAGATTCAGGATGATATTCTGGATGTGACAAGCACGGCAGAGGTACTTGGAAAACCAATTTTAAGCGATGAAAAGAATGAAAAAACTACATACGTGACATTAGTTGGAATAGAGAAGGCAAAAGAATATGTAGAAAATATTTCAAATGAAGCGATTTCTCTATTAGATGAGTTTGAATCAAAGAATGATTATTTGGAAAAGCTTTTGAAAGAACTGATTCACAGAGAAAAATAAAAGGGGTGCTCTTATGATTTTAGAGCGTATAAATAACACAAACGATATTAAAGAATTAAGCTGGGAAGAACTTGATGTATTATCAAGTGAAATTCGCCAGTTTTTAGTAGAAAAAGTAAGTGAGAATGGTGGCCATCTGGCTTCAAATTTAGGGGTAGTAGAGCTTACGATGGCACTTCATCTTGCGTTTTCGCTCCCAGAGGACAAGATCATCTGGGATGTAGGGCATCAGGCATATACACATAAGATTTTGACAGGCAGAAAAGCGGGATTCGATCAGTTACGCAAATATGGCGGCATGAGCGGTTTCCCAAAAAGAAAAGAAAGTGACTGCGATTCGTTTGATACAGGTCATAGTTCTACATCGATTTCTGCTGGAATTGGTTATGTGGAAGCGCGTGAGATATTAGATGCAGATTACAATGTAGTATCTGTGATCGGAGACGGTTCTTTTACAGGCGGACTTGCGTATGAGGCGTTAAATAATGCTGCGCAGTTAAAAAGTAACTTTGTGATCGTGTTAAATGATAATAATATGTCTATTTCAGAGAATGTTGGGGGTATGTCTAACTATCTGAATGGGATTCGTACGGCAGATTTTTATACGGAACTAAAAAAAGGTGTGACAAATACACTCAATAAGATTCCGGTAGTAGGAAAGAAGGCAGTTGCCAATATCCGCAAGACAAAGAACAGTATCAAGCAGTTATTTGTGCCAGGTATGCTTTTTGAAGAGATGGGAATTACCTATTTGGGTCCGGTAGACGGACACGATATTAAGAATCTGTATCGTACTTTTAAAGAAGCACAAAAGATTGATCACGCGGTACTTGTACATGTGTGTACTAAGAAAGGAAAAGGGTATGCACCTGCTGAAAAGGCACCTTCCAAATTCCATGGAATCAGTCCTTTTGATATTGAGACAGGTGAGGTACGAGAGGCGAAGACAAAAGATACTTATACAGATGTATTTGCAAAAGTGATGTATAAACAGGGTGAGCAGGAAGAAAAGCTGGTAGCGATTACGGCAGCGATGAAAGATGGAACGGGTCTGATTGGTTTTCAGAGAAAGTATCCGGAACGATTTTTCGATGTAGGGATTGCAGAAGGACATGCAGTTACCTTTGCGGCAGGACTTGCGGCAGCAGGATTGAAACCAGTATTTGCAGTGTATTCTTCTTTCTTGCAGAGAGGATATGATCAGATTGTCCATGATGTATGTATGCAGAACCTTCCGGTTGTATTTGCGATTGACCGCGCAGGACTGGTTGGAAGTGACGGCGAGACACATCAGGGTGTATTTGATATTGCGTATTTGAACCACATTCCAAATATGACCATTCTGTCACCAAAAAATAAATGGGAATTTGCAGATATGATCCGTTATGCGATCGGGCATGATGGACCGGTAGCACTTCGTTATCCACGAGGCAATGCCTATGATGATCTGAAAGAATTCCGCGCTCCGATCGTTCATGGAAAGAGTGAGATGATTTTTGAAGAATCAGAGATTGCGATCTTATCTTTAGGGCATATGATGGAAGAAGGCTATGCTGTCTGGGAAAAACTAAAAGAAAAAGGCTATGCATGTAGTCTGATCAACAGCCGTTTTGTCAAACCAATGGATGAAGCGATGCTGGATGAACTGGCAAAGAAGCATAAACTATTTGTTACATTAGAAGATGGAGTAGAGTCCGGAGGATATGGGGAAAAGGTAGCGAAATATGTCTACCAGAAAGAACTTCCGGTGCATGTGATCATCAATGCGATCCCAGATCAATATATTGAGCAGGGAAGTATCGGACAACTGCGAAAAGAGATCTTACTGGATGCAGATTCTATTGTAGAAAAAGTAGTTGATATTTATACAAAGCTGAGTTAGAACTTCAGCAGAAATTTTACGTAGCAGGAGATAAAATGAAAGAGCGTTTAGACGTATTACTGGTAAAAAGAAATTTAGTAGAGTCACGGGAAAAGGCGAAAGCGATCATCATGTCTGGAAATGTCTTTGTGGAGGGACAGAGAGAAGATAAAGCTGGAACTACATTTTCGGATGAAGTGCAGATCGAGATCAAAGGTCATGTACTTCCTTATGTAAGCCGTGGCGGTTTGAAATTAGAAAAAGCGATGGCGAATTTTGACGTAAATCTGCAGGATAAAGTATGTACAGACGTAGGTTCTTCTACAGGGGGATTTACAGACTGTATGCTGCAAAATGGTGCGAGAAAAGTATTTGCCATTGATGTTGGACGTGGTCAATTGGCCTGGAAACTGAGACAGGATCCACGTGTGGTATGTATGGAAAAAACGAATATCCGTTATGTAACACCAGAAGATCTTGGTGAGAAGATTGATTTTTCGTCAATCGATGTATCGTTTATTTCACTTACAAAGGTATTGCTTCCAATCCGCAATTATCTGAAAGAAGATGGACAGATCGTTGCACTGATCAAACCGCAGTTTGAAGCAGGAAGAGAAAAGGTTGGAAAAAAAGGCGTTGTGCGTGAAAAGAGTACACATTATGAAGTAATTGAATTGGTGATTTCTTATGCGGTGTCGATTGGATTTAAGGTTTTAAATCTTGACTTTTCACCAATTAAAGGACCAGAAGGTAATATTGAATATCTTGTTCATCTTCAAAAATCCGACGAAGTTGGAACGTTAGACATGGTAGAGATTGACTGGAAGAAGATTGTGGAAAATGCGTTTGCTGCGTTAGCATAGTGCAAAGGACACATCAAGAGGAAGAAACATGAACAAATTTTATGTAATTACAAACAGAAGTAAAGATGCATCGCTGGAGATCACGCATCGTGTTCAGAAATTTCTGGAAGAAAATGGGAAAATCTGTATCCTTGCTGATGAAAAAAAGCCGGCTCCAAAAGAGATTGACTGTGTGTTGGTACTGGGAGGCGATGGTACACTGATCCGTGCTGCAAGGGAGCTTCGTTCTTATGATGTTCCGATGCTTGGAATCAATCTGGGAACTCTGGGATATCTTGCAGAGGTAGAAGTGCAGAATATCGAATCTGCGCTGAAGCAATTGATCGAGCAAGAGGTCAATGTGGAAGCCAGAATGATGCTGAAAGGTACGGTGCAGCATGAACTGGAAGAAGTCATTTTGAAGGATACTGCTTTAAATGATATTGTTGTGACAAGGCTTGGCGCATTGCGTGTGATCCATTTTAATATTTATGTAAATGGAGAACTGCTCAATTCTTATCAGGCAGACGGTGTGATCATTTCTACACCAACAGGGTCTACAGGATACAATTTATCGGCAGGAGGACCGATTGTCGAACCGACTGCTTCTATGATGGTAATTACTCCGATTTGTTCCCATGCGCTCAATACGAGAAGTATTGTGATTTCTGCGGAAGATGAGATTGCTATCGAAATCGGACCTGGCAGAGATGGAAAGGTAGAAGAGGCAGGAGTATCTTTCGATGGAGACAGGAATATCGAAGTACATACGGGAGACAGGATTGTAATTAAGAAGGCGAAAGAGACAACAAAATTATTAAAATTAAGTAAGGTAAGTTTTCTGGAAACATTAAGAAAGAAAATGAAAGGGAACTAAGAGATGAAAGTAAACAGACATGCGAAAATTGTTGAATTGGTGAGTAAGCATAATATCGAAACGCAGGAAGAGCTTGCGGAGCGTCTGAATCAGGAAGGTTATAAAGTAACACAGGCTACGGTTTCGAGAGATATTCGAGATTTGAAACTGACGAAAGTACCTACAGAAACCGGACGTCAGAAATATGCCGTATTGAAGACGACAGAAAGTGTGCTGACTGAAAAATATTTCCGTATCCTGAAAGATGGATATGTATCCATGGATATGGCAATGAATATCTTAGTGATCAAAACTGTTTCCGGAATGGCGATGGCAGTAGCGGCTGCTATTGATGAGATGAAGTGGCATGAAGTCGTTGGTTGTATTGCGGGAGACGATACGATCATGTGTGCGATCCGTACGATCGAAGATACGGAAGCGGTCATGGATAAAATCAGAAAAATTGTGTCATAAAAGATGTAAAGACATCAGGAGAGAACAATGTTACATAATTTGTATGTGAAAAATCTCGCATTAATTGACGAGATTGAAGTGGATTTTAGAAAAGGTCTGAATATATTGACAGGAGAAACAGGAGCCGGGAAATCAATCATCCTTGGCTCTATTAATCTTGCGCTCGGAGGCAGATATTCTTCCGATATGCTTCGAAACGAAGAAGAACCTGGGTATGTAGAACTTACCTTTTTTATGGAAAATGAAGCGCAGATAGCTTTGCTAAGAGAAAAAGACATTTATCCGGAAGATGGAATGGTGGTTCTTAGCAGAAAATTAATTGGAAAACGAAGTGTGAGCAAAATCAATGGGGAGACCGTTCCGATTTCCTTATTGAAAGAAATTGCTTCTATTTTGATTGATATTCATGGACAACATGAGCATCAGTCGTTGTTATATAAGAAAAATCATCTTACGATTCTAGATGCATTTGCAAAAGATACGATTCAGAATATAAAGACACAGGTTTCTGAACAATATCGTACATATAGACAATATCGGGAAGAACTGGAAAAGTCTCAAATCGGAGAAAAAGAACGGATCAAAGAAGTCGGATTCTTAGAATATGAGATAAAAGAGATCGAAGAAGCCAATCTCAAGGTTGGAGAAGACGAGGAGCTGGAAGAACAGTATCGCCGTATGATCAATGGTAAGAAGATTACAGAGAGTATTGATGAAGCATATGGTTATACAACAGATTCGGGAAATAACGCCAGTGATCTGCTGAGCCGTGCAATCCGATGTCTTCAGGATGCAGCGCATTATGACGAAAAAGCATCGGAACTTTATGATCAGCTTTCAGAAGTGGATAGCCTGCTTAATGATTTTAATCGAGAACTGGCAGATTATCGGGAATCTTTTGAATTTTCTGAGGAAGAATTTTATGAAGTTGAGACAAGATTAAATGAAATTAATCGTTTAAAATCAAAATATGGTAATACGATCGAAGAAATATTGGAATACTATGAAGAAAAACAGCAAAGACTGCTCAAACTTCAAGATTACGATTATTATCTGGAGACACTTCAGAAAAAATTAAAAGAAGCAGAAAGTGAACTTGCAAGAATTTCTTTGGTGTTGTCAAATCTTCGAAAAGAAGCAGCAAAAGAATTGCAGGTATCGATCAAAAATGGTTTGTTAGATCTGAATTTTCTAGATGTGCAGTTTAAAATTGTATTTACAGAGTTAAATGATTATTCCGCAATCGGGAAAGATGAAGTGGAATTTATGATCTCGATGAATCCAGGACAGCCGGTAAGACCACTTGGCGATGTGGCTTCTGGTGGTGAGCTTTCCAGAATCATGCTTGCGATCAAGACGGTTATGGCAGAAAAAGACCAGATCGAGACTTTGATCTTTGATGAGATTGATGTGGGTATCAGCGGAAGAACTGCTCAAAAAGTATCTGAAAAGATGGCAGTGATTGGAAGAAACCATCAGGTGATCTGTATTACACATCTTGCTCAGATCGCTGCGATGGCAGATTCACATTATCTGATTGAAAAACAGGTATCAGACGGAAAGACAAAGACCACGATTTCGATATTGGATAAAGAGCAGGAGATCATTGAACTTGCAAGAATTCTTGGTGGTGCTGAGATTACAGAGACAGTGATCAAAAATGCAGCAGAAATGAAAAAATTGGCTGACGAATTAAAAACAGAATAATTCACATACTAAAACGGACACAGAAATGTGTCTGTTTTTTATTTGCAGGAAATTAGAGCCTCTGTGAACATGGCAAAGTGTATGAGTCATGCATTACTCGAAAGTAATACATAAAAATGAGGAGGATGTGGATGATGAGAAAACGTTGGTATCGAAGAATTCTGATTTTTATGCTGATTGTGGTGTCGGCATTTGGGACAAATTTATGTATAGAGCAGTACCAGGAAGAATTTGAAAAGCAGCAGGTAAATGCAGGAGAAATATCCAATAATCTGCTGATTCCCGGAGGAATGCCGATCGGACTATATATGGAAACAGATGGGGCATTAGTGCTTGGAACCGATGTGATACAGGGAATGGATGGCCAGGAATATAGTCCTGCAAAAAATGTAGTAAAAGCAGGCGATTATATTACAGAAATCAATGGAGAAGCCATTGAATCGAAAAAGCAATTGATTGCATGCATAGATGATCTAGATTCTGATCAGGTAATCTTAAAACTGAGAAGAAATGAAGAAGAGATCGAAGTGAAAATAAAGCCTGTTAAAACAGATACAAACGAATATAAGTTGGGAATATGGGTTAGGGACAGTGTGCAGGGATTGGGAACTCTGACGTTTTTGACGTTGGATCATCAGTTTGGGGCTCTGGGACATGGAATCCATGATTCAGATACAGAAAGTTTACTCGATATCAGCGTAGGGCAGGTATATCAGACCAAAGTGGTGAATATTGAGAAAGGTGTAAAAGGTCTGCCTGGCGGAATGGAAGGAATTATTATTTATAATAAAAACAATCTGCTTGGAACCATAGAAAAGAATACGGTAAATGGAGTATATGGAACAATAGACAAGGTAGATAAGTTGGTAGAAGATCAGACTGCGGTTCCAGTTGCAAAGAAAAAAGAAGTAGATACAGGTGCAGCAACGATTCGGTGCTGCGTGACAGGTGAAGTGAAAGAATATGATATTGAAATCGAGAAAATCAATTGGTTTACACGGGAAGAAAACAAAGGAATGGTTATTAAGATTGTAGATGAAGAACTTCTGGAACTCACAGGAGGAATCATACAAGGGATGAGCGGTAGCCCGATCATGCAGGATGGAAAGATAGTTGGAGCAGTGACTCATGTGTGTGTAAATCAATGATACCCACACTCGCTACATAGTGTTTCCTCAAATT